>CAINEA010001063.1 GCA_903847525.1 uncultured Acetobacteraceae bacterium
CGCGGCGGCTCGCGCGGCGGCGGACTGGCCGACCAGGGCGATGAAGGCATCCTCCAGCGTGGGATCGGGAAGTTCGGCACTGCGCACGCGCTCCCGCAGGCCGGCGGGAGTGCCCGAGGCGATCAGCTTGCCGGCATCGATGATGCCGAGGCGGTCGCAATATTCAGCCTCGTCCATGAAGTGGCTGGTAACGAGGATGGCGACGCCCTCGTCCGCCAGCGTCCCGATCCGCGCCCAGAATTCGCGCCGCGCCAACGGATCGACGCCGGAGGTCGGCTCATCCAGAAACAGGATGTCCGGCTCGTGCATCAGGGCGGCGGCCAACGCCATGCGGCGCTTCACGCCGAGCGCCAGATCGCGCGCGACGGTATCCGCGACCTCGCCGAGGTCGAACCGCTCCAGCGCCTGGGTGATCGCGGTGGCGCGCGCGGCACGCCCCAGTCCGTAGACCCGGGCGAAGAAGCGCAGGTTCTCCACCACCGATAGTTCCGCATACAATGAGAATTGCTGCGCCATGTAGCCGATGCGCGCCCGGGCCTCGGCCGGGGCGCGCAGCATATCCTGTCCGGCGACCCGCGCGATCCCGCCGCTCGGCCGCAACAGGCCGCACAGCATGCGGAAAATGGTCGACTTCCCCGCGCCGTTCGGCCCCAGCAGCCCGAAGATCTCGCCGGCCTGAACCGAGAAACCGACCCCGTCCACCGCGACGAAACTCCCGAACCGCCGGACAAGGTCCCGCACCTCGATCACGACTTCCGTTCGCGGCGGCTTCACCGCGGGGTCGGCAATGGTTGCAACCGGATCGGACTGTTTGTCGCCGGCGATCACATCCAGAAACCCGTCCTCGAAGCGGGGCGGCAATGGCGACAACTCCAATCCGCCAAGGGTGGCGGCATCCGGCACGGCCCGATCGCGGCGCAGCACGATCCGCACGCCGGAGCCCTGGACCACCGCATCCAGCACCGCCGGGTTGGCGGCCGCCCGGCGAGAGGCCGCGCGGCGATTTGCGATCTCGCCATCGAGCCGGAACACGCGGCCCTGCAAGGGACGCAGGAATGCCTCCGGCTCGGTATCGGCCAGCAAGGCGCCCTCATGCAGCACCAGCACCCGCCCGCACTTCCCGGCCTCGTCCTGATAGGCGGTCGCCCAGATCACGCCCATGCCCCCAGCCGGGTCACCATCCTGCCCCTCGGCCAGCATCGCCGAGACGATGGCCCAGAGTTCCCGCCGCGACGCCGGGTCCACCCCCACCGAGGGCTCATCGAGCAGCAGCAGCCGGGGCCGGCCGAGCAGGGCGCAGGCCAGGCCGAGCTTCTGCTTCATCCCGCCGGACAATTTGCCGGCCAGCCGGGCGGTAAAGGCCGCCAGGCCGGTGAACGAGTACAGGCGCTGCACCCGGGCCGATCGCGTCGCCGCGTCGAGCCCATGCAGATCCGCGAACAGATCGAGGTTTTCCGCAACGCTGAGATCTTCGTACAACCCGAAACGCTGCGGCATGTAGCCGATCGAGGGATGCGCCGCGGCCGCATCGCGCGCCATATCGTGGCCCAGCACCTCCACCCGGCCCGCATCGGGCCGCAGCAGTCCGGCGAGCAGGCGCAGCAAGGTGGTCTTGCCGGCTCCGTCCGGCCCGACCAGCCCAGTGATGATCCCGGGCCGGATGTCCGCGCTGATGCCCTTCAGCGCCGGGCGGCCGGCGAAGCCGTGGCCCAAACCCTCGATGCGGGCGAGCGGGGCGATCGCCGTCACGATCCGCCGCTGTTCGGAAGCTCGATCGTGACCGGCTGGCCCTGGCGGATGCCGCTATCGGGATCGGTCAGGCGAATGCGGATTCGGTAGACGAGTTGGCTGCGCAGTTCCGGCGTTTCCACCGTCTTCGGCGTGAACTCGGCGGACGGCGAGACATAGCCGATCCTGCCCTCATAGGGCCGGCCCGGCCGGCTGTCGGTGAACACGTCCACCCGCGTATTCGGCACCACGCGCCCCAGCAGCGGTTCCGGCACGAAGGCACGAACCCAAACCTCGCCGGTAAGTGCCATGGAATAGACCACCGACGCCGGCAGCACGACGGTTCCGGGCTCGATCACCCGCGTCATGATGATCCCGTCGCTCGGCGCGTGCAGCACCGTGCGATCGAGCTGGGTCTGTGCCAGCGCGGCGGTGGCCTCCGCCGCGCGAAGCTCGGCGCGGGCGATGTCGATGTCCTCGATCCGCGGGCCATTGACCGACTCCGCCAGCGCGGCCTCGCTCAATGCAACCTGCGCGATCGCCGTGTCCAGCTCCCGCCGCGCGTCATCCACCGCCTGGCGCGATACGGCGTTGGTCGCCACCAGCGCCTTCTGCCGCTCGAACGTCACCTGTGCATTGGCCAGCATCGCCCGGGCATTGGCGACATTGGCACGCGCCTGATCGATATCCTCGGGCCGGCTGCCGTTCAGCAGCTTGGTCACCCCCGCCTGCGCCGCCTCGCGCCTGGCTTGCGCCAGCGCCAGCGCATTGCGATAGGTGTCGCCGTCCAGTTCGGCAACAACCTCTCCCGCCTTTACCGGATCGCCCTCATGCTTGGGCAGCCGAGTGACGGTGCCCTCGCTGTTAAAGGCAAGGTCGACCTGCCGGATCTCGACATTGCCGTACAGCCGGTTCGCCGATGGCTGGTTGCTGAGACGTTGCACGGCTAGCCAGCCTATCCCCCCAAGGCCCAGCAGAATAATGGCAGCGACAAGGAAATGCTTCACGATGAAATGACCTGCGTAAGATGTGATCCAGAAAATCCGGTTAAGCCGACACTAGCACGGATCACATCGAAAGCAGGCTTGTTTGCTCGGTCATTTACAGCTTGAGGCCAGAAAAAGCGTGTTGTCGCAACGGTTGAAGCGTAATTGCTCACCCCACCGTTCCCGCGGCCTGACTTGCTGACACGTTTGCCAGCACGGTGCGAAGGTCTCCGAGGACGGAGCGGCCGTTGGCCTTTGC
>CAINEA010001064.1 GCA_903847525.1 uncultured Acetobacteraceae bacterium
AGGTGTCGCTGGCTACCTGGGCTGTAACCATATACTGTCCATCCTGCTTCGCACTAGTCGATGAAGCCGTCGGGACTCACGCGTGCTCGTTGTGCAAGAGTCCTTTCGACCAAGAGCGTGCACAGTTGCGCATACTCTCAGTCATCAACGAGACTGGCATACAGCTCAAGCAATCTAGTCTGATTCAGACGGATCGGCTGGAAGAACTTATCGCTCTCGACCAGAAGTTTCTAGCGGCAACGAGCCGATGGAACGTCCTAGCCGAACGCTATCGACTGCTCAATCGACTACCGTCAACTGAATTTAGGACGCAGGCGCGCACGCTATACGGCAGGGCAGGTTATCTTGAACGCCAAATTGAAGATCTCAGCCAGAAAGCCGTAGTGATCGAGAGAATCGACGGGCTAGCGAAAGTTCGGCACGATCTTAATATTGAGATCGTCGACCTAAAGGAGCAGATTGAAGCCAGTGGGCGCCGCCAGCGCGATCAGTTGTCGCGGGCCTATACTCTGATATCATCGAACACAGTTCGGCTCTTACGCGATGACCTTTTGCGGCAGGACACCTTCGCTACAGCTGCCTCAATTTCCTTCAGCTTCGGCGACGATCGGCTAGAAGTGAATGGCGAAAGCTTCTTTTCTGCAAGCTCAATGGTCTATCTTCGCAACAGCTTTTTTGCTGCATTCCTTCAATCGGCGTTGTGCGATTCAAACTTCCAACATCCGCGTTTTCTTATACTCGATACGATTGAGGATAAGGGAATGGAGCCAGAACGGAGCCATCATTTTCAAGATCTACTTGCGGACCTGAGTCTTAACAGCAAGATAGACCACCAACTTATCTATGCCACGGCAATGATATCACCGCTTCTGGAAAAGTCAGAGTATGTTGTCGATCGTTTTTACGCGCACGATGATCGGACGCTAAAACTCACGTGAGCACGTCCAAGTTGTATGCTAGGGCAAGTTGCTTGATGGGTGAACGAAGCGCTGCCCGTCGCTTCCGGCTTGGGGTCGGCACCGATCTCCTCTCGGAAATCGAAGCACGCTTGTCTTCACTCAGGGAATCCCTTCACGGCCCCACAGCCTAACGCCGACCACGATCCGCCTCAAACAAATCGGCAAGCTCCTTTGCCGCCTCCTGGGTGCTCTGGATCAGTTTCTGCTCGTCGTGGGCGATCGCGTGGCTGGCGGCCAGATTGCGATCGTCATGCTCGGCGAACAGCGCAACGGCCCGCTCGGTGTCCGCCTTCGGGATGCCTAGCGCCTGCAACACCTGTTCTGACAGCCTCAGGCTGGAATGGAACGTATCGCGCACAACGGCGCTGATCGCGCGGTCCATCAAAAGATGGACATGCCTGCGGTTCCGGGCGCGCGAAACGATCGTCAAATGGGGGAAATTGCGCCGTGCGGTGTCAACGATGCGCAGCGCCTCCTCCACGCTGTCCACCGCCACGACCAACAGCTTCGCCGTCTCCGCACCGGCCGCGCGCAGCAGGTCGGCGCGGGTGGGGTCTCCGTAATAGACCCGGTTGCCAAAGCGGCGGACCACATCCACCTGGCCGGTATCGCGCTCCAGCGCGGTGAACTCGATGCCCTGCATGCGCAGCACCCGGCCAATGATCTGCCCGACGCGGCCGAACCCACAGATGATCACCGGTGCCGTGGCGTGATCGATCGTGTCGTAGTCGGCTTCCGGCTCGCCCTCGATCCGCGGGATCAGGAACCGCTCGGACGCGGCGAACAGCAACGGTGTCGCCACCATGGAAAGGGCCACGACCAGCGTCGCGCCGTCCGATTGCGTTCGGGTGATGGTCCCCTCGGCGATGGCGGTGGCGAACAGCACGAAGCTGAACTCGCTGCCTTGCGGCAGGGCAAGACCGAAGCGGAGCGCATCGACGTTACCCTGCCCAGACAGGCACCCAAGTATCCACGCCACCCCGATCTTGCCGGCCAGCAATCCGGCCAGCGCCAGGCCGATCATCCCCGGTTCGGCCAGCGCCAAATGCAGATCGGCGGACATGCCGACGGAGATGAAGAAAAAGCCAAGCAGCAGCCCCTCGAACGGCTCGATATCGGCCTGAAGCTCGTGCCGGAACTCCGAATCCGATAGCAGCACCCCGGCCATGAACGCGCCCAGCGACATCGAAAGCCCCACCAGGCTGGCAAGCTCGGCCGTGCCCGCGACCGTCAGCAGCGCCAGGATCGTGAATACCTCCGGCGTGCGTGCCCCGCCGATCAGCCGGAATACCGGACCGAGCAGGAAACGCCCGCCGAGCAGGATGGCGGCAATGGCGCCGGCCGCGCGGGCAACGTCCAGCCACGGAAAGCGGTCCGGCAGATCCATCCCGCTCAGCAGCGGCAGCAGGGCAACAAGCGGAATGAAGGCCACGTCCTGGAACAGCAGCACGCTGAAGCCGTCCCGTCCGGCCCGGCTGTTCAGCAGATCCCGCTCCCCCAGCATCGGCAGCACGATCGCGGTGGACGACAAGGCAAGCCCGAGCCCCATCACCGCCGCCCCTCGCCAGTCGAAGCCCGCCGCATAGGTCAGGCCGCCCAACAATGCGGCGGTCACGCCAAGTTGCGCGGAGCCAAGGCCGAACACGGCCCGGCGCATCACCCACAGCCGCGCCGGCCGCAGTTCCAGACCGATCAGGAACAGCAACATCACCACGCCGAGTTCCGCAACCTGGGCGATCTGATCCACATCGGTGATCAGCCGCAGCCCCATCGGCCCGATCACGATCCCGGCCAGCAGATAGCCCAACACGCTGCCGAAGCCGGCGTGGCGGGTAAGCGGAACGGCGATGGCGGCGGCGGCAAGCAGGATGACCAGAATGCTCAGCATCCCGATACCGATACCATGGCGCGCATGCCGAGAGAACGAAAACAACACGCGTTCCCGCGTCTGCACACCAGTCGCATTCTTGGGATGGATACCAATGTTACGGCAACCGGATCGAGCGTTTTCGGCATCTTATTACAAGATGTTCATTCCTCCCGCCCGCCCTTGAAACAAATTTTTTCGTCGCCAACTCTAATCGTATGATCCGGGCCCCTCTGGCGGAATTGGTGCTGTAAAAAGCCAACTCCGTGATGTCGGATCACCGTGCGCGACCTTCACCAAGGCCGTCGCCGTGATCTGGCCCGTTCTCTTTTGCCTGATTTCGGATGGTCGATCCCTTGGTAAAGGACCCGCTCACGGTTCTCTTTACCCAACGGAGCAAGAACCATGCCGAACGAGACCCCCAAGAATTTCCGCCGCAACCGCCAGGACGATCTGCGCGAGGAACTGCTGGCCGCGATGATCGAGTACCGCGGCAGCGATTTGATGGAAGCAACCATCGCCGCCTGCGCGATCATCGCCCACGCGGATGGCAACGTCGCCATGGTGGAGCGCGTCCGCATGATCCACATGATGCACACGGACCCGTTGCTGGCGATGTTCCCGCGAGAGACCGTGCTGCAGGAATTCGAGACCCACACGCGGGCCTACGAGGCCGATTATGGGAAGGCACTGCAGGAAGCCACCCGCCTGATCATGAAAATTGCCGGGCGGGAGAAATATTCCAAGATCGTGCTGAACGCCTGTCTGCTCATCACCGCCGCCGACGGGCGCGTCGACCCGCGCGAGCTCGACGCGATCTCCCTGGTGCGTGACGCGCTGACCCCGGAGCCGCATCCCGGCAGCGTCCCGGCCCAACCGGACATGCAGCTCCCCACCCCCTGAAGCGCGACCCGCCCCCCCCCCGGTTGCACCCGTTGCACCCGTTGCACCCGTTGCACCCGGCGGGCGATCGTCGAATACTGCCCCCGACACTCCGACGATCCAAGAAAAAGCCCAAAACCCACGCGCATGGAGGAACACCGATGTCATTCTACCGAGGCATGACCTGCGAGAACGTGACCATCAAAGGCGACGGCGGCACCCCCATCACCGCCTACGTCGCCAGGCCCGCCGGCCCCGGCCCCTTCCCGGGCGTCGTGCTGATCCATCATTTGCCGGGCTGGAGCGAGCTGTACATCGAAACAACCCGCCGCTTCGCCCATCATGGCTATCTCGCGATCTGCGCCAACCTCTATGAACGCGAAGGCGGCAACACCGCCAACCCCGACGACGTCGCCGCCAAGGTGCGCGCCGAGGGTGGCATCGCCGATGCCCAGATGGTCGGCGACACCGAAGCCGCCGTGGCCTGGATGCGCGCCCAGCCCGACAACAACGGCAAGGTCGGCCTGATCGGCTCCTGCTCCGGCGGCCGGCACGCCTTCATCTACGCCTGCCAGAAACACGACGTCGATGCGGTCGTCGAACTCTGGGGCGGCGGCGTGGTGATGGCCAAGGAGGAACTGAACGCCAAGAAGCCCGTGGCCCCGATCGACATGACCAAGGGTCTGGCAGCCCCCCTGCTCGGCCTGTTCGGCAACGACGACCGCGCCCCCAGCCCCGAGCAGGTCAACCAGCACGAGGACGAACTGAAGAAGCAAGGCAAGACCTACGAATTCCACCGCTACGACGGCGCCGGCCACGGCTTCTTCTATTGGCACCGCCCGCTGTATCGCCCCGAACAGGCGATGGACGGGTGGAACAAGATCTGGGCCTTCTTCGGCAAATATCTGGCGAAATAGGAGCAACGACCATGTGCACGTCGATCATCGAGGTCACGCGTGCCGAGGGCATGGCGAAACGCGGGGACCAGTGGTTCCCGCTCACCCAGGCCGTGGTCGCCTACGACCACGCCCGCCACGCCCCGCTCGGCGACGTCATCACGCTCGACTTCCTCAACACCTCCCTCGGCGCGGACGCCCGGGCCGGGATCGAGCTCACGCTGGAAACCGCCAAGGAACTCCGCGCCGCGCTGGACCGCGCCATCCAGGCCGCCGATTTCGAGGAAGCCGAAATGCGCGGCAAGGGTGCCCCGCCCCGCCTCGTCCAGGCCGCGTAGCCGCCGCCCGTCACGACAGGCCGCCCGGAAGCAACGAGCGCGCCGCCGCAACACGGCTGCCGACCGATATCGCGATCGCAACAACGATCAGTACCGCCGCGACCGCGAAACTGATCCGCATGCCCGAGGCCACGGCTTCGGGCATCGCCGCCGCGATATCGGTTGCCGCCGCCCCGGCCGCGAACACGGCCCCCATCGCCGACGCCCCGGTGATCAGCCCGAGATTGCGCGACAGGTTCAGCATGCCGGAAACCACCCCCCGCTGCTCCGCGGCGACATCCGCCATAATCGCGGTGTTGTTCGCCGTCTGGAACAGCGCGTACCCCGCCGTAACGACAGCCAGCGGCACGACATAACCGGGGATGCCGAACCGCGCCGGCAGCAGGGACAGCACCAGCGACCCCAGCGCCATTCCAACCAGCCCGATCACGGTCATCCGCTGCGCGCCGAAGCGATCGGCCAGGCGCCCGGCCGGCACGCCGGTCAGCGCGGCGACAATCGGCCCGGCCGACAGAACGGCGCCGACAACGGCGGCGTCGAGCCGCAGCGCACGGGACAGATAGAACGGCCCGACCACCAGCGTCGCCATCATCACCGTCGAAACCAGCCCGCTCATCGCCAGGCTCCCGCTCAGCCCCCACTCGCGGAACATCGCCAACCGGATCAGCGGCGACGCCACCCTCGCCTCCGCCAGCACGAACAGTCCCGCCCCGCACAGCGCGGCCAGCAGCAGCCCGATGCTGCGCGGCCCGAAGCCGCCGCGCCCGATGGTCATGGCCAGCGCATAGGCCGCCAGCGTCAGCGCCAGCAGCAGCGTGCCCACGATATCCAAGCCGGCCCCGTCGCTCTTCGGCCGCCGCCCGTCGGTGGGCAAATACCGCTGAGCAAGGACCAGCGCCCCGATGCCGAGCGGCACATTCACCAGGAAGATCGCCCGCCAGCCCAGCCCGGCAATCAGCACCCCGCCCAGCGTCGGTCCCAACGCGGTTCCGATCGCCGACATCGTGCCCAGTAGTCCCATGGCGCTTCCGGTCCTCGCCTTCCCCACCGTCTCACCCACAAAGGCCATCGTCAGGGCCATCATCACGGCCGCCCCAACGCCCTGCGCCGCCCGCGCGCCGATCAGCACCGCGAGCGTCGGCGCCACGCCGCACAGGACGGAAGCAAGCGTGAACAGGCAAATCCCCGCCATCAGCAGCCGCCGGCGGCCGGTGATGTCCCCCAACCGCCCGACGCTGACGATCAGGGTGGTAATCGCCAGCAAATACGCCAGGACGATCCATTGAACCGCCTGGAAGCTGGCGCCGAACGCCTGCGCCATCGCCGGCAGCCCGACATTGGCGATGCTGGTGCCAAGCGAGGACAGCAACATGGACAGCGAAAGACTGGCCAGCGCCCACCGGACGGACCCCGGCTCCCCCGTCCCGCCCTCCGCCGCACCCCGCTCCAATATGATTTGCTTCAACTTGAACTCCGTTTTCCATCGGCTCCCGAAATAGGGGCCGCCCGGAAAATAGGCCCCAGCCAGACATGGCGGAACGCGCACCATTTGCAGTTTATTCGTGCATTAAACGCCATCAGCCATGCTAGCCTCGGTGCATGTCCTCACCCGACTTCAATCTGCTCGCCACCCTCGACGTGCTGCTCGCCGAGGGCAGCGTCGCCCGCGCGGCCCAAAGGCTACGGCTAAGCCCCTCGGCAATGAGCCGGGCGCTGGCGCGGCTGCGCGACACCATCGGCGATCCGCTGCTCGTCAGGGCCGGACGCGGCCTCGTCCCCACGCCGCGCGCGCTCGAACTCCGCGACCGGGTCGCCCAACTCGTGCAGGACGCCGAAGCGGTCCTCCGTCCCGCCGAGGCCCTCGACCTCCAACGGCTGGTGCGAATCTTCACGCTGCGCACCCACGACGGTTTCGTGGAGAACTTCGGCCCGGACCTCATCGCCCGCATCGGCACGCAGGCCTCCGGCGTGCGGCTCCGCTTCGTGCAGAAGCCAAACAAGGACAGCACGCCCCTGCGCGACGGCACCGTCGATCTGGAAACCGGCATCGTCGGGAAAACCACCAGTCCGGAAGTGCGCGCCCAGGCATTGTTCCGCGACCGCCTGATCGGCGTCGTACGCCTCGGCCACGAATTGAGCCAAGGCCGGATCACGCCCACCCGCTACGCTGCCGGCCGTCACATCTCCGTCTCGCGGCGCGGCCTCGACCGGGGACCGATCGACGAGGCCCTGCTGCCGCTCGGCCTGCAACGGAATATCGCGACGATCGTCAGCGGCTTTTCCACCGCGCTTTCCCTCGCCCGCGCGTCGGACCTGATCGCCAGCGTTCCCGAACGCCACACCGGAAACCTCCGCTCTGGAATGCACAGCTTCCCTCTGCCGGTCGCCATGCCGGAGGTCACGGTCGCCCTGCTCTGGCATCCGCGGCTGGACGCCGATCCAGCCCATCGCTGGCTGCGCGCCTGCGTCCGGGACACCTGCGCGCCAACGCAACGCGCTCCTTGCGAAACCGCTGCCACAACTGCACAAGATAGGATCGAGCCACACACGGAAGACGGATGATCCGACCCAGAATCCCGGCCCGCACCGCCGCATGACGCGGGCGCCGTCCCTTGCCTACGATGTGGACTCATCCCCGCCGGCACTCATCTGCCTGGGCGCGGCGCTCCAGCTGGTCTGCGTCGTCGCCATCCTCGCGCTCAACTCCCTGATCGTCGGGCGGGAGGCCGGGCTGGACGACGACGCCCTGGCGGACCTCGTGCGCGCCAGTTTCATCGCCCTTGGCATCGGCACCGTGCTCCAGGCGCAACGGCGGGGGCTGGGCTCGGGCTTCCTCTGCCCCTCGTCCATCGCCTCGGTCTTCCTGCCGCCCGCCATGCTGGCGGCGCGCATGGGCGGCATGTCGCTGGTCTGCGGCATGGTGGTGTTGTCGGGCGCGCTGCAGATGGCCGCGTCGCGCGTGCTGCACCGGCTGCGCGCGATCCTGCCGGCGGAGGTCGGCGGTGTCGTCGTCGTGCTGCTCGGGCTCAGCCTGGGGTTCATCGGCCTGCGCTTCTGCATCGCCCCGATCGGTGATACCCCCTCGTCGGTCGGCCAGTTCGGCGCCGCCGGCGTCTCCCTCGGCGTCATGGTCGCGCTGAAGGTCTGGGCCCGCGGCATGGCGTCGCTGCTCTGTGCAATGATCGGCGCCATCGCCGGCTACATCGTCGCGGCCTTTGTCGGGCTCGTGCCGCATGACGCCGCCATCCGCCTGGTCGGCGCGGAATGGCTGGATGTGCCGACACTTGGGCAAACCGGCTGGCGCTTCGATTCCGGCCTGCTGATCCCCTTCGCGATCGCAACAATCGCCAATGTGCTGACATCGATGGCCTGCGTCATCACCGCACAGAAGGTGAACGACGAGAACTGGGTCCGCCCCATCCCCGCTTCCATCGAAGGCGGCGTGCTCGCGGATGGGCTCGCCAGCACGATCAGCGGCCTCCTCGGCTCCATGCCGGTGGTCGGCGCCACCAGCGCGGTCGGCCTGTCCGCCGCCACCGGCGTCACCAGCCGGCGCGTTGCCTATGCCATTGGCGGCATCTTGCTGGTGCTCGGCTGCTCGCCGAAATTCGCCCTGGTGTTCGAAACGATGCCGCTGCCGGTGGTCGGCACCGCCCTGCTGTTCTCCGCCGCTTTCATCCTGGTGAACGGCATTCAGATCATCGCGGCCCGGCTGCTCGATGCCCGCCACAGCCTCATGGTCGGCCTGTCCTGCTGCGTTGGCCTCTCCACTGCCGTCTATCCCGAATTGTTCCGGCAACTGCCGGGGGCCCTGCAGCCGTTGGTCGCCTCGCCCCTCCTGCTCGGCACGCTGCTGGCACTGGCGCTGACCGCCCTGTTCCGCATTGGCGTCCGCCGGACCGGCATGGCCATTTTCGCGTTCGACGCGCCGATCGAGGACGCGGAAACCTTCCTGCTCGCCCTCGGCGCCAGCTGGGGCGCCCGGCGGGACGTGGTGGCACGCGCCAATTTCGGGCTGACCCAGGCCATCGAGGTCGTCCGCGACATCGCGGCGCCCGATCGCCCGATCGAGGTCAAGGCGAGCTTCAACGAACTGAAGCTGACCGTCGAGCTGATCTACGAAGGCCCGGCATTGAGGTTTCCGGAAACCAAGCCGAGCGAGATGGAAATCCTCGAGGACGACGGCCACATCGCGCTCGCCGGGTTCATCCTGCGCCGTGCGGCCAACCACGTGCGCTCGGTCAGCCGCAACGGCGAGGCGGTGCTGAAGCTCGAATACGATCATTAGCCCCCGGAGTCCCGCCATGCCCGACCCCTTCGCCACATTCCGCCTGACCGGCCGCTGCGCCCTGGTAACCGGCGCCCGCCGCGAAATCGGCCGCGCCATCGCGCTCGGCCTCGCCGGCGCAGGCGCCCGCCTGGCCATCCACCATGCCGGCACGGCCGAGGAAGCCTCCGATGCCGCCGCCGTCGTGCGGGAGATCCAGGCCATCGGCGGGGAAGCCGCCGCCTTCGGCCAGGATTTCACCCAGGACGATTCCGGCCACCACCTCGCCGCCGCCGTCACCGCCTGGGCGCCGGTCGACATCCTCGTGCTGAACGCCTCCATCGAACTCCCCGAGGATTTCCGCGCCATCACCCGCGAGCACTTCGACCGCCAGATCGCCGTCAACCTGCGCACCACGATGGAACTGCTACAGACCCTGGTGCCCAAGATGGCCGAACGCGGATGGGGCCGTGTCGTCACCATCGGCAGCGTGCAGCAGGAACGCCCGCACCCCGCGATGTTCGTCTATGCCGGCACCAAGGCCGCGCAACTCAACTGGACCCTGAGCCTGGCCCGCCAGTTCGGCGGCCAGGGCGTCACCGTGAACAACCTCGCCCCCGGCGCCATCCTCACCGCGCGCAACCGCGAGCAGATGGCCACCGAGGGCGAGGCCCTGGCACAGCGCATCCCCGCCGGCCGCCTCGGCCGGCCGGATGACCTCACCGGTGCCGCGATGCTGCTGTGCTCGGACGCCGGCAGCTACATCAACGGCGCCAATCTGTTCGTGGATGGTGGACGAACCGCCGTCTGACCATCGGAAAAACCCGACGACAGGATCAGGCGTTGTTCGCCTGCACGAACAGAATGACCGGCATCCTGCCCCCACCCAGCAGCGACATCGGCAATGGTGTATCCCCACGGGTCCAGCGCCACATGCTCGCCCCCGCCCGCTCCGGCTCGTACAGGCCCTGTCCCAGCCGGGGATGGTCGAGCGGTAGCGTGGTCATGACATCGCCGACCTGCGCCATCAGCGAGGTCAGGCACAGTCCGGCCTGACGACGATCGTGCGGCGCACCGGCCACACCGGGTTGCGCCCTTCCGGACCGCAGGTGAAGCGACCGGGTCCCGACCGGAATAAGGAATTCCCAGCCCCGTTCCCCCACCTGCACGGCATCGATCCGCTGCCCGTTCGCGACCAGATGCGGGTCGCCCTGCCGGCCGTTGTCGGCCACCTCGGATGCCGGATGCGCGAAACGAGTGAATGGATGCACCGCCTGGAACCGCCCCACGGAAACGAGATTGAGCAACGCCGACCGATGGCGCTGGAAGAACGCGAAACGCCGGTCGTCATCGTCGCGGCACGCGGTCCAGTCCAGGGCCAGCGCTTCCGCCGGTCGCGCGCCGCGCCACGCTTCTGGCACCCTGGCACCGGCGCCGAAGACCACCCCGCAGCCATAATCGTCATCCACCGTGCAATAGGCGGCGCACCGCACCCCCAACACGAAATCGACGAAGGCCTGGTACGTAACGCCGCACCAATCCCCGGGCACGAAATTTGGCGACGCGATTTTCGGATCGGTCGGGTTGCAGTCATGAACCACCAGGATCCCACCCGGCCGGAGCAGGCACATCGCCCCACGCAGGTCGAGGAGGGACTCCCGATACGTATGATACGGGTCGACAAGAATGATATCGTATCGCGCGTCCATGGACAGTGTCGCGTCCAGCTGCCGTATCATCTCATGCGAATTATCCGCCGCCGTGCGGAAATTAATGTCCAGCCCGTCGGCGAAATCGTCCGGGCAACGGTACATCAGCCGGTCCCGGGCATCGAACAGACTGGCATCGACAAAGCGGAATTTTCCGCCTGTGCTGGGGGAGCAAATCTCCAGATAGCGCCGAAATCCGAACTCCCAGGCTAGGCCGTTCACGATATCGTATTTCTCCATCCCGCTCCTGTACCGGGTATCCACCGCCAGCCTAAATCAATTCCTGTTTACGCACTTTTCTCAGCTTCTCTTTCGTGGCACATATCGTGAACATTCGATTTAGCGAGGCAGGGACGATGGCTCGAAACAAGGTGCAATTCCAAAAGGGTCTCAGCGAAGCGGGGTTC
>CAINEA010001065.1 GCA_903847525.1 uncultured Acetobacteraceae bacterium
AAAACCTCATGACTTTTTCGGACTTGGTTCCGAGCCGTGCATTTGCGGATCGTGAAATCTTTCGCTAGCGAAAGTAGCGACGACATTGAACTGGCGATGGACATGACTACCTCAGGCTCGAGCGATATACGTCGGGCAGGCTCAAGAGTCGCTGCGCGATGGACCTCCCACCCACAGCCTCACAGCGAATGAGCTTAGGCCTCTTCGCGAACTCTCCTCATCTCGCTATGCTCCGCCCTGTGGCAGTTAGCACATAGGCAGGACGAGTCTTCCAACAGAGTGGTGTGGTTGGCGTTCATTCCACTGACCATGACCCTCGAGTGGTGGACCTCGATAACTGATTCAGCTGCCTCAAATTGCCTGTTCATTTCTTGTATAGGCCATGTATCGGTCAACCCCACTCATTTCGTCTGTAGAACGGCGCACCTCGGACGAATTCACCCTGGCTGTCGTGCGATTTATACAGGCATTCGTGTACGCCAAGACTTCGGATGCGCTCGGCCAACTGGGGGAGGCCAACAGATTCGTTTAGTCCAAGTGCAGAAAGTTCTTGCGGACGTATATTTGGAACTTTGTGGATGAACCAAGACAATAAGGGCTCTCGGTAATCTGATGCGCCTGCCTTGAAATGGCTAAGGTACTGCGACGCCAAAATCACTCCGACGCCGAACTCTCGACCCTGAAGGAGTACACGACGAAGGACATCGAACTCATATTTCATGATGTTGTCGGCTTCGTCTACGAGTAGCATGGAATCCACGACGCGCATATTGCGATTAGGACCCAAGAACGGACGTTTCGGGATTCGAAGCATGTGCTCGTAGAAGACATTGAGCATGATCGCCACGAGCATGTTCTTAGTTCTGTCGTCTGATCCGAGTTCGCTAAGCGAGATTACGACCACGCCACGAAGAAAATCCTCAGTTGAAACTACGGCCTTCGAGTCTGGCGTGAATAGTTCCATGTCGACAAGATCGCCTAGGATCCCGGACAAGGAATCAGCCCCCCCATCAAGAGAATCCAAGTAGTTTCTGTGGACATCATAAATAGTTGGATACTGACCGCCAATTGACTGGGAGTAGGCATCTTTAATTGCGTTCTTCAATCGATCGCGCTGTTTTGGGCCAATACCAGGATAAATCTTATCCAGTACATCTGAGAAAAACTTATAGCGTTCCAACTTGGGGTTTATTGATTGGCTTGCTGTCGAAAGGTCGAATAAGTTAAGTGGAAGATGCTGTGGTCGAATGACCCGCGCGCTCACGGCAGCCACAAAATCCCTGGAAACATAGTCCCTCTTGTAATCGAAGATAAGAACACTTGGTTCGATCTCCCGGTTCCCCGCCTTGCCATTTGCAATTTGGTAGACCAGCGACTGGAGCAGTTGGGTCTTTCCCGTACCCAAATCTCCAACAACACCCATGTTCATTTGATTTAGCGCTGTATCGCTCAAATTCAACGTCCGCAACTTGCTCTCGAAACTATCGATGGTTTCACCGATACGTAATATAAGTCCCTTCTGGAGAGACATGGCTCCGGTCTCTTCCCCATCTGTCGATGTGGCCATAGTCGATACTGGGTCATTGGAGTTGCCTAACTCCTCAGGTCGGCGGAGCTCAGGCTGCTCGTTAACTTCAGTTGTAATTGTTTGCTGGCTTACGGCTGTCACCTCAGTCTTCAGGGACGCCTCCACAAGATTCTCGTGACCAATCGCCACGGCGGTAGCGACTGTTGCTGGAGACATCTGCCAACTGCCGAGCCGTTCCTTCATAGCGCCGCAGAGCGACTCATGCTCTTCGCGGATGAATAGAGAAGCGTCATGGTGGCAAAGCTCAATGGTCTCGGGAAAGCCATCGCCGTCCGTATCCTTCGGTCCGCTCACCGTAGATCCATCGATTACGATTAATCGCCCACGCATGTCGAGTTCCACCTCGGCTCTGGAGCTAAGGACGCCCTCCATTACTCTTGCATGCAACTGGGACCACTCACCCGACTTCCCAGTCGACGCGAGGCGCTGGCTGTAGACGCGAAATCCGTACCCGAGCATTGAGGTCAGAAGATTCTGGTACGCCACGCGCCAGAGAACCATCTCATGATCATCCGAAAACGCCATGCGCATACCGTCGAAAAGCGCAGCCAAAGACTGGGCCTGTGAAAGAGCAGCTATTCGATCAGGTTGAGACATCGGCACACCGGCACCGCGGTTCTTAACCTCAATAGGCGTCAGTCGTATTTGAACGCTTGTATCGCTGATGCGAATCACGGCAACCAAAAGGTCGGGTCTATGGAGAGACGGTCGCTTCAACGCCTTCGCAAGGTCATTCAGGTAGCCCTTAAATGGATCCACAGGAATAACGAGCGCAATTTCCTCGAATAGCTCGTACTTTGACCAGGGAACAAGCAACCCGACGCCGGAATCAACATCTCGGAAGCTGTCCTGAAGCAGGCGAGTCGCTATCAATAGTCCCAGGTCTCCGGTCGCACCTGAGTTTCCTGCCGCCAGCCCCCTGACCGTCGGAATCCCTCGACGCGCCACTTCCTCCACAATTCCAGCTAGGGCGCGCTCACTCAAATCCCCGCATCCGGGTAAGCGTTTGATCACCATTTTTAGGGTCTCAAGATCAAGTTCCTTGATCTTAGAGAGAAGGTAATACCCGCTGCTATCCCCGGCTCTCCCAGAATATGCTGGTAGCTCGTAATCCCAAAGGTACGTCCCTTCAAGCCAACTTCCAAGAAAGCACGCGGGGTCGACGCTCGAGGAAGATACAGCCGCGAATTCTGCGCGCTCGAGCGCACTCTGGATGGCGTGGACACTAGGCGCAAATACATAACCAAGGCGCTCATCGGAGATGTTCTCAAGGGACGAAATGGCACTTGCAAGCGTGTCTGCCAATCCATCGCCAGAGGGAACGGCGGGGGCTGACATGCGGGACTCTCTGAGGAGTTGTCCGCCAGCAATGCTGGATGGCTCTCTGATTCTAGTTCTTACCAGCCCACCATATCCTAATGGCGAAGCTAGCTTGGTCGGGAGAGCACTTGGATTCGAGGTCTCCAACTGGGCGATGATAGCTAAGTCTGGTATTTCTCCGTCAACGGTCCCGGCATACCAATGAACCGCGTTCGAAGTGTCTTCGGCAAGATTCGAAATCTCCGCTTCGTCGGGGCGAGCCTGCTCTGGTCTGTCGTCATATATCCGAATCTCGTTGGCGCCAATCCAAGAGTCTATTCCGCTATTAGATTCCCTCGACCCAAAGTACTTGCGTCCCCAAGAAAGAAGGCCGTCGTTGCAAGTACCGTTCTGGCCTGCTGTACCAGAGAGAAGCACCCCAACAACCGGCTTCGCGACGAGCATTGAACAAATATCCTCGAGAGCCTTGTGGACTTGAGAAACGCTGAATCCGCTTGAGATGCCGCCGGCTAATAATCCAAATTCACGATCAAGTGGCGCAGCTGCACCTCTCGAAGGCAGGAACTCAAGGCGGCTTGAATTCCAGAGAATCGACCAGTAGTCCGAGTTGCACTCAACCGAGAAGAAAGTCGAATTCGTCTTTCCACCCATCGCGTTGCGCAGCGGAATGGTAAGAGCATCTGGTATGCAATCTGGATTTAGAATGCTGGCTGCTGGGCACGCCTTTTTTCTGCCCGCAAGGAACATTGTTCGCTGAGCAATGCAATGCCACGAGAAACGGACTGGGTGTAAAGGTGACACCAGAATGGCGTCAGGCTCTTGCATCAACGTAAGGCCATTACCCTCCAGTCTTGCCACGAGACCGATGTCGCACCACACGGCGCTGCTAGGGTCGCTCGACAGCCACTGAACATAGCTTTTCAAATAACTGTCGACCTCGGCGGCAAACTCCGAATCGGTAGCTAACCACTCGCCAAGCGGAGCTCCTTCAATTAGCCCTGTGCCATCCGTTCCTCTAATTCTGGCCGCTAAAGCCACTCGTGCGTGAAGGAATGCCTGTGGCGGCGCCATTTCTTCAAGAGAGGGTCGCGGATCACACAGGAAGCTTGCCTTCGAAAAGATGACCCCGTCGGGTGTCGTCCAATCACGTCTGTGCCAATCAACTGCGTAGTCGGATGCCAAAACGAAGGGGTAGTGGGATCGCTCAGCGCGCCCCGCCTCGAGCATCCAGCCTTGTAGTTGCGCGCTTCTCGACTGCGCATTTACATGAACAGCATTTGGCTTTCGACCGCTGGAGTTCTTAAGGAGTTGTAGCTCAAAATGGCTAGAGCACTCTTCCGGACTCGCTTGCTCTGTAGAGAGTCCGATTCGAAGTATCTGCTCATCTGGGCTCTCTGGCGTCTGGAACAGAATTTCGATGAAGCATTCGTTTTCTATTTCCACCTCAAGGCCGAACTCCCCATCCGCCACCATTCCAATAGTGACTGTCCTGCTCTGGTCGGCATTGCCATCCTCATCACTCCCGGTAGCAAGCATCGACGCAAGCTGAACTCCTGAACTAAGGTACAGATCAAGGTAGTGACGACCTTGGCCAGACAGCGTCAGGTTCGTTTCCCACCGGCCCTTCTTGGACCTCTTTGGTGTACTCCCTTTTGTGGCTGTCGTCGCGCTAGCGATTATTCCTGGGTACCAGCCCTCTAAGGAAATGACTCGAACGGTAGCCTTCTTGCCAGAAGCACCAACTAGACTCGCCACATATCTAATTGGCGCCTTGTGTTCTGGGACTGCGTCATCTTGGATCGAACTCGCATGTTGAGCAGGAAGGGTCCATGTTTTTGGTGCATCTTTGATTCCCGGGACTTCACGGACAATCTGGATTTCGCCTCCACCCTTTTCCGCCGTGGCCACGACCTGAAGCTGAATCGGGCCCTTGACTATTGGAACCATGCCCTTTAAGTGGGAAATTATTGGATTCACGCAGGTGATCGTTATGTTGAGATCATCTCCGTCTCCTGCTCCGCCGCCATCGTCCTCGAGAAGCTTCTCCCAGCGTTCAATCGTAAGTGAACTCCACCAACTCGGCGCTTCGTTGCAGTCGCTTGCCATATAGGCGAAAGGCGCGCATCGGCGGACCGCGGTGACGACGTCGCACCTCTGTCTCATGTTCGAGATGCAGTCGCGAATGTGCGCCTGTTCTTCGTGGTCTTTGGCTTTGGACTGCAAAGCCACAAGCAGCCCGCCGTAGTTCTCGCCCTCTATCCGGTCCACGATGGCAGACAGAACCGCTTGTTTTCTTCTCGGGTCAAGCATTCCATCACCGGACTGAGGAAAGCCCGCTGCCATGCTAACTTGCTGATCGAGGGATAAGTCTCTGCCCTTAAGCAACCACAATCTTTCAATCACCCGCCAGGCGCTAGTACGTGAAATGTCATGCTGATCCGCAGCATCGGCGGCGATTATCGATTCCCTAAGAAGCTCCTTTGCGGATCGAGCGTCTTCGTTGGATGCATCATCTGGAATCGCAGAATCAACGAACGATTGGATAAATGCATCATTCCACCACGAAAGAATCGAAGAACCTCCCTCATTTACCGATGGCTCTACACCCAGTCCCGTCCGCGTGGATTCATGAGTATCACTTGCTTGCGCTCCCGGCTCGACCAGAACCAAAAAAATTCCATTTCTGTCGTTACGTACGGCGGCCAAGCCGTGAAATTGGAGATAACCAGACTGAGTCGCTGATCCTACGGGCATGCCAGACGAGAGTTCGTCAACCTGCAAAATAACTGGATATTGGACAGTCTGGCCATCGGCCTTGGTGACCTCAAGAAGCGATCGTTCACGTACTAGAAGCTCAAAGACTTTGTGCAGTAAGTTTTTTGGGGGTCCGCAGAAGACCGCGCGGCATTCTCTATTTCCGGCTGTCAGTGTTCCAAGTTCTCGAGCCATGGCCTTTTCGACCCAAATGGCTATTTCTTCGGCTAACGTGCTCAATTTGGTCTCCAGCTTCAAGCTGCAAACGGGGGAACTAGCAGCATCCCGCTCTCTGCGTCCGGGCTATCAAGTACAAGCCCGAGCATCCGGAGCTGCTTACCAAGTACACTGTCATTTAGGCTATGAACATCAAACTCCATGCCATAGCTTCCAAGGTGTTGAGCAAGTCGCTGCACAGACCTCGGTCCATCTACTGCATGTAAGCAGCAATGAACCATTGCGAGCACCGCAGCTGGCCCAAGCGACAACACCCATGGTGCGTTCCTCGCATCACCCTTCTTGCGCAAAAAATATCCTTGGTCGTATCCACGGAGCGCCGCATCCATAGTTTGTCGCTGCCCAAGCGTGTACTGACTGAATTCCAAAAGATTGGCGCCGACACCCTTCTTACAGCCAATGGTTCTAACTTCCCTGTCCTGTAAGGAATTAAATGTCTCGATGACACCGCTCTTCTTGAGGCTACCCGCATGGTTGCGGATACAGATAAAGAACTCATGCAATTCTTGAGACGACGTCAGTTCGCTGGTACGGACACCAGCCTCATCTAGAGCCCATAGGAGGCAGTTGATGCCCAATCTTGCGGAGAGATAGCGAGAGGCAAGATCCCTTATGGCGGGAACCGCAGGATTCCCGAAAGACAGCATTCGGCTTCTGACGGATAGGATTTCGCGCCTGATCGATGCTGGGCTATCAATTACCGTGTCGGCATTAACGTCAAGTGCGGCTCGCGCAGCTCGCCATACTCGGTCATTGATGTCACATAGCCAGAGCACATGACTAACGCATCCAATCCTAAGGAGCGCTTCCAGTAGGGTTACCCACTGAC
>CAINEA010001066.1 GCA_903847525.1 uncultured Acetobacteraceae bacterium
CAACATCGACCACACGAACAACGGCATCTTGTGCAGGGTCATGCCCGGCGCACGCATGTTGAAGATCGTGGTGATGAAGTTGATCGCGCCCAGCAGCGAGCTGATACCGGCCAGATGAAGGGCGAATAGTGTGCAGTCCATGCCGATGCCGGGCTCGTAGGTCGAGTTCGACAGCGGCGGATACAACGTCCAGCCCGACCCGGCCTCACCGGCCAGCAAGCCGAACATAATCAGGCAGAAGGCCGGCGGCAGCAGCCAGAAACTGATGTTGTTCAGGCGGGGGAACGCCATATCCGGCGCGCCGATCATCAGCGGAATGAACCAGTTGCCGAAGCCGCCGATCAGCGCCGGCATCACCGAGAAGAAGATCATCAGCAGACCATGCGCCGTGATGATGGTGTTCCATTCCTGCCCATTGGTGACCAGCGTATTGCCAGGAAACATCAGCTGCGCGCGCATAATCATCGACAGCGCGCCGCCCACGAGGCCGCCCATGGCCGCGAAGATCAGATAGAGCGTGCCGATGTCCTTATGGTTCGTGCTGAACAGCCAGCGGGCCACAAAGCCGGGGTGATGTCCGTGATCATCATGGCCGTGCCCGGCGGCATGATCGGGGGCATGATCGTGTGTAGTGGAAGCCATGGTCTTCTGCTCCTGCAAGCGCGGACCCGAGGTCCACGCCAAATCGAATTGGCCAAAACCGGTTGGACGGGCTTGCTGTCCAGTCTAGCGTTGGATCTCGGCAACCGTCAGCGTTTTTGGAGCCGCATCGGAGAACTTGGTCTTGGCGGTAACCAGCCAGGCATTGAACTCCGCCTCCGGCACAGCCCGGATGACGATCGGCATGCGCGAATGGTTGGTGCCGCAGATCTGGTTGCACTCGCCATAGAAGGTGCCGGCAGAGGTGGCCTTGAACCATGTCTCGATGGTGCGGCCCGGGATCGCGTAGCGCTGCACGCCGAGCGAGGGGATGAACCAGCTGTGGATCACGTCGGCGCTGTTTGTGAGCACGCGAATATTCTTGCCGACTGGAACCACCAGTTCGTTGTCCACCGCCAGCATCCGCAGCTTGCCCTGTTTGGCTACTTCCTCATCGGACAGCCCATAGCTGGTGAAGTTGAGGTCACCCTTGTCCGGGTAGGTGTATTCCCAATACCATTGGTGCCCGGTTGCCTTCACGGTCAGCGCCGGGTCCGGAGTGCGGTCCTCAAAATAGACGAGGCGGAAAGATGGGATCGCGATCACGACCAGGATCAGCACGGGGATCACGGTCCAGGCTACTTCCAGCCCTGTATGGTGACTCACCTGGCTGGGATTGGGGTTCGCCTTCTCGTTGAAGCGCACCATCACCCAGATCAGGAGCACGGTCACGAAGAGGGTGATGACGGTGATGATCAGCAGCACCAGATTATGAAGGCTGATGATGCCTTCTTTCACCGGGCTGAACGGTGTCCCCATTCCCAGAGACCAATTCTGCGGGGCCTGTGCCAGCGCCGCCGAGCTCATCGCCATCGGGGCGAGGAGAATTGCCAATATTGCGGCAAAAAACCGCGAGAAAACCTGCATCACCCGTCCCATTCCGCTTACGTCAAGCCAACCATTCCGGGCCTGACCTACATGTCATTTGGCCTACCGGACCCCGCGCCTGAGATCAAGTGGCTACCGACGAAGGTTCGCCTCACCGATGCTCAGTATATTGGTCGAAGATTTGCGGCGACAATGACGATCTGGCCACCCGGAGGAGCCGATACGGAATCGATCAGTTCGCCAACTGCATCAATGTGAAGATCCCGAACGGCGGCACCGAAACTGTCTTCTCGACACTGGCGCAGGTTGCCGCGTCGGAGCCGAGCAGGGCCTCCATGGCGAAATCGGGATGCCAGCCGAGGGCGCGCGATGCCGGCGCCATGGCCCGTTCCAGCCACCAGCGAGGGCCACGTTCGGCGGCAAAATGGTTAACGAACAGAATATGCCCGCCGGGCCGCACCACACGGCGCATCTCCGCCAGCAACAGCCGGGGGTTGGGTACGACGGACGCGACGAACATGGCCACGGCAATATCGAAGCTCGCATCGGGAAAGCCGGTGGCTTCCGCGTCCATCTCGTGCAGCGCCTCGACGTTGTCCAACCCTTCGCTGCGCACCCGCTCGTGCGCGCGGGCCAGCATTTCGGCCGAAAGATCGATCCCGACGATACGCTTCTGCTCGGTATAGTGCGGCAGAGCCAAGCCGGTTCCGACGCCGACCTCCAGCACCCGGTTTCCCTGCAGACGGTTGACCTCGGCGACAGCCCGCCGGCGGCCAATGGAGGAGACTCCACCGAACAGCATGTCGTAAACAGACGCCCAGCGGCGATAGGCCGCACGAACCGCATCCGCGTCCAGGCCAGGGCCTGGAACGGGTTGCCGATGGGCGGATTGGGGTTGGGCGGCGTTGCTCATGCCAAACAAGGTTCCATAGCCACGCTGCGTAGACAACGCGGCGACGGCACGCAAGTCTGGAAGGCGACAACCAACTGCCTGCGGCGACACAGGGACGACCTCACCGGCGCCCGGATGCTCCCGAAACCAGCTTCTTCCGGACGACCGAACGAGTTATCTGTGTTCGGTTTGGCGGTCGTTAATCCGTGGAGGACAGGCTTACCGCGGCGCTGCGTCCATTTGGCTGCATCTCGATCTCGAAGCCCAACCATGAGTCTTGGACCTGCCGCCACAGATGCAAAGCAAGCTGCCATTGCCATAGGTCTAAAACTTTTTGATTCATACGGC
>CAINEA010001067.1 GCA_903847525.1 uncultured Acetobacteraceae bacterium
AGCCAGAGCGTGCCGTAGATCGGTATGGGCAGCGCCAGCGCCAGCTCCATCATCGCCAGGCCCAGCACAATGCCGGGGAATACCAGCGGCATGGTCGCCAACTGGTCCAAAATGCCGCCGCCCAGCCGACGTCGCGCCGCCAACCATCCGGCAAAGAAGGTCAGCAACACCGCCGCTGTTGCCGCGCCCGCGGCCACCAGCAAGGTGTTGGTTCCCAATTGCAGGAACGGCGGCGAGCCCAGCACAGCGGCAAAATGCTTGGTCGTCAGCAGCGGCAGAAATTTCAGCCGCATCGGCCGCACGAACGGCAGCAAGGACGTCCACACCAAGGCGAGGATCGGCAGCAGCAAAATAATCAGGAAGTTAAATCCGATCAGCGCCCCCGCCGCCCAGCGCCAGCGCCCCAGCCGGAATGGCCGCGGGCGAAACCCCTTGCCGGTCACGCTGGCATAGCGCTCGGCATGGCGCGTCAGCCGTCCATAGAAATACAGTAGCACCGCCACCAGTACCAGCATCAGCACCGCGAAGGCGCTGGCATGGCCGAACTGCGGCGGCGTCTGCGTCACGCTGGTATAGATGTCCGTCGTCAACAGCCGGATGCGCCCGGGCATGCCGATCAGCACCGGCACGTCGAAAGACTCCAGGTTGCGGATGAACACGAACAGCGCCATCGCCAGGATCGCCGGCCCGGCCAGCTTCACCGAAATCCGCCATACCGTCGCCGCCACGGAAGCGCCGCTCATCCGTGCCGCCTCCTCCATCTCCGCGTTCGCCGTGCGGAAACTCGCCGACAGCATCAGGAACACCAGCGGCGACCACAGGAAACCCTCCACCAGCACCATGCCCCACATGGAGAACACGTTGAACAGCATGTCGGTGTTGCCGGTGATGGAACGGTAGGCATCGTTGAACGGCCCATTGCGCCCGAACAGATACAGCCAGGCGCTCACATACAGGATGTACGGCGTGCCCAGCGAAACGATCGTGGTCAGGTAGGCCAACGGCTTCAGCGGTGCGTCCGTGCGTTCCACCACCCAGGCCAGCACGCCGCCGAACAGCAACGAAACCAGCGTCGCCGAAGCAGCGAATATCAGCGAGTTCACCGTGCTTACCAGCAAGGCCTCGCTGGCGAACAGCTGGGAAAAATGCCCGAGCGTCCAGCCCGCCACCGATCCGTCCGGCGCGGCCAGCAACACGCTGCCCCGCAGCAGCATCCATACCGGCGGCAGCACCAGCATTGCCAGCAACAGGATCATCACCAGCGCCAATGGCGCGCCGGGTGCGCGCAGCATACGGCCGACGGAAGTCATTTTTTCAGCAGTTCATCCGCGATCTGCGTCCAGCGTGGCAGGTTCTGCGCCATCTCGATGGTCATCAGTGTCGATTTGAATTTCCCCACCGCCGGCTTCAGTGACGGGTCCTTCGCCTCCACGAACGGATCGGACGGCAGGTAGTCGTTGTCGCGAAACAGCGTCTGGCCCTCCCGCGACAGGATGAAATCGTACAGCAGCCGGGCCGCGTTCGGATGCGGGGCGTTCTTCAGGATCTGCAGATAGTTGTAGGATTCAACCACCGGCTCCATCTTCACCCAGGCGCACGGTGCGCCCTGCTTGGCGCTGATCACCGCGTGATAGTTGATGATCATCAGCCCGATCGGATATTGCCCGGCGATCACCTGGTCCAGCACCACCCGCTGGGAGGCCGGCACATACACCAAATTCTGCGCGCCGAGCTTGCGCAGGAACGCCATTCCGTCCGCCTCTCCCATGCTGGTCAGGATGGTCCCCACCAGCCCCGGCGGCCCGTTCACCGTGGGATCGGTGGTGATCGCCATCTTGCCCTTCCATTTCGGATCGAGCAGATCGGCGAAAATCTTCGGCGCGTCCTTCTCCGACACCATCTCGGTGTTGTAGCCGGTGGTGTAGACATAGCTGTTGCAGACATTCCAGGTGCCGGCAGGATCGCGCATTTCGGTGGGATAGTCGGCGAGATTCTCCGGCGCATAGGACGCGACCAGGTCGCGCGGGATCATCGCGAATATGCCCGACGATCCATCGAAAACATCTGCCTGCAGCTTGCCGGCGCGGCTCTCGTTGTTGATCTTCAGCGCCACCTCACCGACGGTCTGGCGCGAATACTGTACCGTGATCCCCGGATATTTCTTCATGAACGCCTCGGCCACCGGGCGCACCAGTTGGTTCACGATCAGCGTGGAGTACCAGACCACACTGCCTTCCTTCTGCGCGGCAGCCACCAGCGCCGGATCGGCGGCGGCCCTGCGCGCGATGGCTCCAGCCAGCGGCAAGGCAAGTGCGCTGCCGATGGCAGCCCTGCGGGTCAGTCCGGTATGCATGCGGTTCGTCTCCCTGATCCTCTCCACCTTGCGGCGGAGTTTCCGATCCCATACCACATTCACGCACCGCTTGAAGGAGCCGGCCTTGCCAGACCCCCTGAAGTTGGATTTCGGCCTGTTCGGCCAGCTGCGCCGCGATGCCGGCGCGGACTGGGACCGGTACGTGGACCACGCCTTCGTCCGCGCCCTCGGCGCCGGTACGCTGCCCCGGCCGGCCTTCCAGCATTATCTCAAGCAGGACTATCTGTTCCTGATCCACTTCGCCCGCGCCTATGCCCTGGCCGGATACAAAAGCGCCACCCTGGCCGAACTGCGCGCCGCCGCGGCCTCCGTCTCCGCCATCGTCGATGTGGAGATGCCGCTGCATGTCGGCTATTGCGCCGAATGGGGCCTGTCGGAGGCCGACATGCAGGCCGAGCCTGAAGCGCTCGAAACCATCGCCTATACCCGCTACGTGCTGGAACGCGGCATGGCCGGCGACCGGCTGGACCTGGAAGCCGCCCTGATTCCCTGCATCGTCGGATATGCGGAGATCGCCGCCCGCCTGCGCGCCGATCCCGCCACCCGCACTGAAGGCAATCCCTACGCCGCCTGGATCGACGCCTATACGAGCCCGGCCTATGCCGCAGTTGCCACCGGAGCGATCGAGGCAATGGACCGGATGGGGCAGGCGAGGGGGGGCGCCGCCCGCTACCCCGACCTGCTCGCCACCTTCCGCACCGCCACCCGCCTGGAAGCGGCGTTCTGGGACATGGGCTGGTCGGCGAGGCCCGCCGCATGCTGACCGAACCGCAGCGCCGTTTCCTCGCCACATCGCGCGTCGCCCACCTCGCCACCGCGGATGCCGGCGGCGCGCCGCACATCGTGCCGGTTTGCTACGCGGTCGAGGGCGGCGCGCTCTACATCACGATCGACCAGAAGCCCAAGCGCGCCAGCGAAAAGCCCCTCAAGCGCATCGCCAACATCCTGGCCAACCCCGCAGCCGCGATCTGCGTCGATCGCTACGACGAGAACTGGTCCCGCCTCGCCTGGGTCCTGCTGCGCGGTCGGGCGGAAATCCTGACCGGCGGCGCCGAGCACGACCATGCGCAATCCCTGCTGCGCCAGCGCTACACGCAATACCGCAGCATGGAAATCGACTCCCTGCCG
>CAINEA010001068.1 GCA_903847525.1 uncultured Acetobacteraceae bacterium
AGCTCGCCGGCGGTGTTGCCGTGAGCCGCGTCGGCGGCTCGAGCGAAGTGGAAGTGAAGGAGCGCAAGGATCGCGTGGACGACGCGCTGCACGCCACCCGTGCGGCCGTTGAAGAAGGCATCGTGCCCGGCGGCGGCGTCGCCCTCGCGCGCGCCAGCCTGGTTCTCGCCAAGCTGAAGGGCGACAACGACGACCAGCGGGTCGGGATCGAGATCGTCCGCAAGGCCGCCCTGTCCCCGATGCGCCAGATCGCCGAAAACGCCGGCGAAGACGGTGCGGTGATTTCCGGCAAGGTGCTGGAGAAGGACGACTATAACTGGGGCTTCGACGCCCAGAGCGGCACCTACACCAACATGGTGAAGTCCGGCATCATCGATCCGACGAAAGTGGTGCGCGCTGCACTGCAGAACGCGGCATCGGTGGCCTCGCTGCTGATCACCACGGAAGCGATGATCGCCGACCGCGTCGAGACGACACCCCCGGCTGGCGGCCCCGGCGGCGGTATGCCTTACTAAACCCGAAACCGCCGGCCCGTGTTCGAACTCTGGTTCGGCACGGGCCGGTGGAACTGCCGGAGAGGGTGCCGATCGGTTGCGATCGGAACCCCGACCGGGATGGCCTGACGATCCCTCGGTCGTGACCCACATGCGCAACTGGTCCGAAAGACCGAACGTCCTGCCCTGGCCGCCCATTCTGTATGGATGCGCCGCTGTCCTGGCCTTTGGTCTTGGACGAATTTATCCCCTTCTGCCCCTGTTTTTGACAAGCGTGCCGCTTCGGGCTGCCGGTATCGCCGCGATGCTGGCCGGACTTGGACTGGACGTCGCCACGATGGTCACGATGCGCCGTGCGCGCGCGAACATTTTGCCGCACCGGGCCGCGACCGCCTTGGTTACCGGCGGACCCTTCGCCCTTTCGCGCAATCCCATTTATCTCGGCAATACAATGATGCTCGGCGGGGCGGGGCTGGCATTTGCCAATACCTGGTTTCTGCTCGCCGCCTGGATGGCCGCGCGACTTGTGACCGTGCTGGCGATCCAGCGGGAGGAGGCGCATCTCGCGTCCCGCTTCGGGGCGGCCTGGGATGCCTACGCGCGACGAACCCCGCGCTGGCTATGGCTGCCGCACAACCCGGCAGCCTGGACGATCGGGGGAAGGAAATAAAGCCAGAGGCAAAGCCCCAGGCCTTACTTCCTTCCCCCGGCAGGCTACCCTAGCCGGCCGATGGCGGCGATGACAGGGTTGGGTTTTTCGATGGGTACCATGTGGCCGGCTTCGGCGACGATCACCAGTTCGGCTCCTGGGATGGCGTCCTTGAAGGCGTGGGCGTAGGGGGCGGGGTAGATGCGGTCGCTGTCGCCCCAGACCAGTATCGTGCGCGCCTTGATCCGGTGGATCCGGTCCTTTAGCCCGCGTTCGGGGATCGGGAACAGGAACTTGCCGGCCATGCCCATGGTGCGGGAGTTGTTGACCAGGAACGGGATCAGGAAGGCGGGGTCGTTGATGTTGATATCCGCGGTCATGACCTTCTGGCCGAATTCCGCGTCGTGGAACATCAGCGGCGGGAATTCCTTTGGCAGCAGGGAGAAGATATCCGGTGCCGGATAGGCCTCGATCCACAGCCCGGCCGAGGCGATCAGCACCAGTTTGTCCACCTCGTTCGGCGCAACCGCGGCCATTTCGGCGGCGATCATGCCACCCATGGAGTGACCGGCCAGGATCGGCTTCTTCAGGCCCAGCGCCTCCAGAACGTCCAGCGTGTGCAGCGTTACGTCCTGCATGTCGCGGATGCTGGCGCATTCGGCGGATTCGCCGAAGCCCGGCAGCAGCGGCGCGGTGACGCGGTATTTCTGCGCCAGTTTCACCAGGAACGGATTATCCGCCTCCAGCCCGGAGGCGCCGTGCAGGAACACCACATCCTTGCCGGTGCCGCCTTGCAGGACATGGATTTCGCCGTGATGGGTCGGCAGCTTGATCAAGTCGATCATTTCGCGGGCACCGCTTGCGGGACGGGCAGGGGTTCCGTGCCGAAGCCCGCGGGCAGCGGCGCGGGCTTGGCGCGCTTGGGCAGGGGACTGGCCCAGAAGCGATTGTCGTCGGCGTGTTCGGGGAACATGTCGCGCAGATGCGGCATGACCTTTTCCGCGAACAGCTTGGTCGAATACATGCACTTGTTCACGGGCATGTTGCCGACGTGTAGCAGCAGGAAGATGTTGCCGACATGCAGGCTTTTGATCAGGTGCTCCATGCGCTGGCGCACGGTTTCCGGGCTGCCGGCGATGATGTAGCCGCCGTCCACCAGATCCTTCCAGGTCAGCGGTGGTGCCACGGTGCGGGAGTACTGGTTCACGTTGCCGGTCTGCAGCGTTTTGATCGTGCGGTAGCCCGGCGCGTCGGCGAAGCCGGGGAAGACATGCAGGCAGCGATTGTAGAAATAGAACGCGTGCTCCGAATACAGCCGCTCGGCTTCCTCGTCGGTTTCGGCAACGAAAACGGTCTGCGCGAAGCCGGCACGGTAGGGCGAGTTGTCGGCGTTGCGTTCGCCGACGCGGTTCCAGTAGCCCTCCATCAGCGATTGGGCGCGCTTGTAGCCGGAGAAGCTGAGATAGGAGTAGCTGTAGGTGTGATCGAGGCAGAAATCGTAGGTCTCGACCGAGCCACCGCCAGGGATGTGGATCGGCGGATGTGGCTTTTGCACCGTTTTGGGCCACAGGTTCACATGCCGCAGCTTGGTGTAGCGGCCGTTGAAGGCGAAGGGTTCATCCTCCGTCCAGGCGCGGATGATCAGCTCATGCGCCTCGTTGTATTTCTCCCGCGTCAGGGCCGGGATGGTGCCGTAGCAGAAATTGGTATCCATCGACGTGCCGACTGGGAAACCGGCCACCAGCCGCCCGCCGGAGATGCCGTCGAGCATGGCGAATTCCTCGGCCACGCGGATCGGCGGGTTGTACAGCGCGATGGAATTGCCGAGCACGACGATCGCCGCGTTCTCCGTTCGCCGTGCTAGGGCGGCGGCGATCAGATTCGGTGAGGGCATCAGCCCGTAACCATTCTGGTGGTGCTCGTTGATGCCGATCCCGTCGAAGCCGAGCGTGTCGGCGTATTCAAGCAGGTCGAGGTAGTTGTTATAGACCTCGTGGCCCTTCACCGGGTCGTACAGCCGGCTGTCGATATCGACCCAGACGGAGCGGTGCTTCTCCCGGAAATCGTCCGGCAGATGCGGCCAGGGCATCAGGTTGAACCACGTGAAGCGCATGTTGAAGCCTCCCACCTACTGATCGGTAGCATTGCCTGGACGAACGGTGTGTGTCCAGTGACACCCGCCCTCGTTCGCGCGGCCACCGATCATTTGACACTTTCGGGTAAAAGACCACATTGTGAAGACTTACCGAGGGGGGTCCCGCAGGGGGCTGAGATACCGACGGTTTGGCGGCATTCGGCAGCCCGACAGCGCGGTGACCCTTAAATACCTGAACCGGGTCATGCCGGCGGAGGGACGGGGAATTTCCGCACAGCCCCCAATCCTGTTGCATGAATCCGAGACTGACAACGGGAGAACAGCCATGACGGTCCAGCAGAAGCCGAGCTCGGTCACCACCGGCCCCATCGTGGGCTCGCGCAAGGTCTATTCCAGTCCCGAAGGGCGGCCGGACATCCAGGTGCCGTTCCGGGTGATCACGCTGGATCCCTCGGCCAAGGAAGAGCCGTTCCCCACCTACGACACCTCCGGGCCCTTCACCGATCCCGGCATCACCATCGACCTGGCCACCGGCCTGCCGCCGCTGCGCAGCGCCTGGCTGGCCAAGCGCGGCTTCAGCCGTGCCACGCCCCGCGCGGTGAAGCCGGAGGACAACGGCAATGTCGGCACCGACAAGCTGGTGCCCGAATGCCCGGCCGAAATCCCGGTGCTGGTCGGCCAGGACGGCCAGATGGTCACCCAATACGAATACGCACGCGCCGGGATCATCACCGAGGAGATGATCTATGTCGCCCACCGCGAGAATCTCGGCCGGCTGCGCGCCGCCGATGGGGCCGCCGAGCGGATCGAGGACGGCGAGAGCTTCGGCGCCGAAATCCCCGAGTTCGTGACCTCCGAATTCGTTCGCAGCGAAATCGCCCGCGGCCGCGCCATCATCCCTGCCAATATCAACCACCCGGAGTTGGAGCCGGTCATCATCGGCCGGAATTTCCTGGTGAAGGTCAACGCCAATATCGGCAATTCCGCGGTCAGCTCGGGCGTTGCCGAGGAAGTCGAGAAGCTGGTGTGGTCCACCCGCTGGGGTGCCGACACCGTCATGGACCTGTCCACCGGGCGCAACATTCACAACATCCGCGGCTGGATCATGCGCAACGCCTCCGTGCCGATCGGCACCGTGCCGATCTACCAGGCGCTGGAGAAGGTGAACGGCGAGCCCGACAAACTCACCTGGGAGATCTTCCGCGACACGCTGATCGAGCAGGCCGAGCAGGGCGTGGACTATTTCACCATCCACGCCGGCGTGCGTCTGCACCATGTGCCGCTGACCGCCAAGCGCGTCACCGGTATCGTCTCGCGCGGCGGCTCGATCATGGCCCGCTGGTGCCTGTCGCACCACAAGGAGAGCTTCCTCTACGAGCATTTCGAGGAAATCTGCGAGATCATGCGCAAGTATGACGTCTCGTTCTCCCTCGGCGACGGCCTGCGCCCCGGCTCCAACGCCGACGCCAACGACGCCGCCCAATTCGGCGAGCTCGAAACCCTGGGCGAACTGACCAAGATCGCCTGGGCCAAGGGCTGCCAGGTGATGATCGAAGGCCCCGGCCACGTGCCGAGGCACAAGATCAAGGTCAACATGAACAAGCAGCTGGAAGTGTGCGGCGAAGCGCCGTTCTACACCCTCGGCCCGCTAACCACCGACATCGCGCCGGGCTATGACCACATCACCTCGGCCATCGGCGCGGCCATGATCGGCTGGTTCGGCACCGCTATGCTCTGCTACGTCACGCCGAAGGAACATCTCGGCCTGCCCAATCGCGACGACGTGAAAACTGGCGTGATCACCTACAAGCTCGCCGCCCACGCCGCCG
>CAINEA010001069.1 GCA_903847525.1 uncultured Acetobacteraceae bacterium
GCCATAACGGCGCCGGCAAGACCACATTGCTCCGCTGCGGCATGGGCGACGTCACCGACACCGACGGCACCGTGCGCTACAACGGCTCCGCCGTGGTTGCGGGCGCGGTCTACCGCAACGCCCGCCTCGGCATCGGTTTCGTGCCGCAGGGCCACAACGTCTTCCGCGACCTCAGCGTGGAACGCAACCTCGCCATCGCCGGCCTGCTGCACGACCCCGCCTTCATCACCGAGGTCTACCGCCTGTTCCCCATCCTGAACGAACGCCGCCCGCAACTCGCCGGCTCGCTCTCGGGCGGCCAGCAGCAGATGCTGGCGATGGGCATGGCGATGATGACCCAGCCCAGTATTCTCTTGCTCGACGAACCCACCACCGGCCTGGCACCGATCATCGTGCAGGGCATGTTCCGCAGCCTGCTGGAGATCAACCGCACCACCGGCGCCGCCATCGTCATGGTGGAACAGAACGTCGCCGCCACGCTGCGCCTAGTGCAACGCGCGATCGTGCTGAAGACCGGCCGCCTGATCTTCGACGGCCAGGCTTCGGAACTCGCCGCACACGAGGATCTCTGGAGCTGGTTCTAACGATCCACGAAAGGGGAAGACCGATGGCCATGCGCATCTGGCACCAGAGTTTCACGGTCCTGCAGGACCTGCCGGCGTACGCGAACGCGATGAAAACCCATCTGGCCCGCACGCTTCGCCCGGATACCGAGGTGGTGTTCCACGGCCAGGTGGAAGGCACTTACCCCGGCAACTATCCCGGTGACGACATAGGCTACGGCTTCCTCTACGCCATGCACGGAATGCAATGGGTCGAGGCCGGCCGCACCGCCGAACGCGATGGTTTCGATGCCTACGCCATGTGCACCATGCCCAACCCGATGCTGCGCGAAATCCGCTCGGTGCTGGACATCCCGGTCATCGGCTTCGGCGAGACCTGCTTTCATCTGGCAACCATGTTCGGCCAGCGCTTCGGCATGATGCTGTTCATCGACCGCATGATCCCGCTCTATCGCGAGCAGATCCGCGCCTACGGCTTCGCCGACAAATGCGGCGCCATCCGCCCCTCCGGCCTCACCTTCAACGAAATGCTCGCCGGCTACACCGACCCCGCCCCGCTGATCGAGAAATTCACCGAAGCCGCGCGGCGCATGATCCGCGAGGATGGCGTGGATGTGATCATCCCCGGCGAGGTGCCGCTGAACGTCCTGCTGGCCATCAACGGCATCAACCGCGTCGACGACGTGCCGATCCTCGACGGCCTGACCGCGACGATGAAAATGGCCGAAATGATGGTCGACCTGAAACGCGCCACCGGCATCACCCACAGCCGCCACGGCTGGTTCAACGGCGTGAAGTCAAAAGACCGCGTCGCGGAAGTAGCTACCTTCTACGGCCTCGACCGGCTTAAGTTCTGAATCCGGTCACCCTGCGTTGGCGTCGATCAATGTCCGCAGTGCAACGAGAATGGCTGCCGGCGTAGGCGGGCAGCCCGGTATTTTCAAATCTACCGGCACGCCCGCGGCGATCCCACCGGTTCCGGTGCCGTCGATGGCGTAGCTGCCCTTGAAGACCCCGCCGTCCACGGCGCAATCGCCCATCGCCACCACCCATTTCGGATCGGGCGTCGCCTGCCAGGTCTGGATCAGCGCCTCGCGCAGATTGCGGCTGAGTGGCCCGGTCACCAGCAGCACGTCGGCATGGCGCGGGCTGGCGACGAAGCGCAGCCCGAAGCGCTCCAGATCGTAAACGATGTTGTTCAGCGCATGGATTTCCAGCTCGCAGCCATTGCAGCTCCCCGCATCCATGTGGCGGATCGACAGGCTACGCCCCAGCCGCGTCTGCGCCGCCGCATCCAGCTGTGCGGCAAGCGCCTGTGTCGCGGCATCCCCGATCGGCGCCGCAGGCTCGGTGGCCGGTCCCTCGGCCAGGGTGCGGAAAATCCGGCGCCAAACCATTACAAATCCACCCCTGAGTAGGAGCAGTTGAAACTCTTATTGCAAAGCGGAAAATCAGCGATGATGTTGCCCTCGATCGCCGCTTCCAGCAGCGGCCATTGCGCCCAGCTCGGATCGCGCATGAACACGCTGGCGATCTGCCCATTATCCAGCCGCAGCCAGTGCCAGACATCGCCGCGGAAACTTTCCGCACAGCCGATACCCTCGCCGCTCAGCATCGGCAGGGTGGTCGCCAGCGCCCCACCGGGCAGGTCCTGCAGCAGAAGGCGCAGCAGGCGGATGCTTTCGGCGATCTCCGCGAACCGTATCCGCACCCGCGCATCCACGTCGCCCTCGGGAAAGCTCGGCACGACCACCATCAGGTCCGGATAGGGTGGATAACCGGGATGCAGCCGCGCATCGCCGGTGCGTCCGGCGGCGCGGCCGACATGGCCGCCGGTGGCGAACCGGTCCGCCAGCGTCCGGGTGATAACGCCGGTGCCCACCACACGATCGATCAGGCTAGAATAATTCTCATACACATGGACCAGTTCGGGCAGTTCGGCTTCCACGCCCGCGATGGCCGCCAGGATCGCTTCCGCTCCGCCCGGCGCGATGTCGCCAGCGACACCCCCGGGCACCACCGCATCCATCATCAGCCGGTGTCCGAACGCCGCGTGGGCCGCGCGCAGCATCGCCTCGCGGTGAAACCCGAAGCGGGCCAGCGCGAAGGCGAAACTGGCATCGTTGCAGATCGCGCCGACATCGCCGAGATGGTTGGCGATGCGCTCGATCTCCGCCATCACCCCGCGCAGCCCGTTGGCGCGGGCAGGTGCCTCCACCCCCAGGGCCGCCTCGGTCGCCCGCGCGAAGGCGATGGAATGCGCGACGGTGGAATCGCCCGACAGCCGGGCGGCAAAGCGCGCCGCGGCGCGGGGCGACTTGCTGCGCATCAGCGACAGCGTGCCCTTGTGCGTGTAGCCCAGCCGGATCTCCAGCCGAACCACCGTCTCGCCCTGGGCGGTGAAGCGAAAATGCCCGGGCTCGATGATCCCGGCATGGATCGGCCCCACCGCGACCTGGTGCAGATCCTCCCCGGTTACCGGCAGGAACTCCGGCGGCTCGGGTGGCGGCCCCATCGGGCCGGGGCGGATCGCGTTCGGGAAAGTATGCGGCCAGCGCCCATGATCCAGCCACGGCCGGTCGTCTGTACCACCGAGCGCGCTATGCCCCCACAGGTCGCGGACCATCCGCTCCAGCCACGCCGCAGCCGGACGGGCAGGGGACAGGGCAGGATAGCCGCCCTCGATGATGGCGGTGGAAACCGGCAGGATGTCACCCGTGTCCTCGTTCACGAACAGCGCGTGCGCCTGCGCGGTGTCTGCCCACAGCGTGACCAATGCCAAACCAGGCTGCGCCGGCAGGGCTGCCACCAAGGCCGTCCAATCTTCGCGCGAAAGCGTGCGGCGGATCCACGGCCGGCAGGGCTCTTCCGTTCCGCGCAGGATGATCTCGCTGGCCGGTCCCATCATCGCGCCGCGTCCGCCATCAGCCGCAGCCAGTCGACGATCGGGGCGGGCATCGCCAGGCCCAGCACCACCACAACCGCCAGCTGCGCCCAAACCGGCGCCAGGGCCAGTGCGCCACTTACGCCGCTCGGCGCCGGCGTCCGGCCGTGGTCTGGCGTCGGCTCGCCCAGGCACATCGATTGTAGCCGCATCATCAACGCCCAGGCGCCGACCACCAGCCCAACCGCCAGCGGCAGGGATGCCAGCGGCATCCGTCGGAAGGTTTCCGCCGCAATCAGGAACTCGGTGGTGAACAGCCCGAACGGCGGCAGCGCCGCCACCGCCAGGATCCCGGCGGCGAGCGTCAGGCCGAGCATTCGGTGCGAGGTGATCAACCCGCCGATCTGGCCGAATTTCTGCCCGCCCTTGATCTGCGTCGCACGTCCGATGCACTGGAAGATGGACGCCTTGATCAGCGTGTGCAGGGTCAAATGCAGCACGCCCGCGAAGATCGCCGCGCTGCCGCCAAGCCCGAAGGCGAAGGCAGCCACGCCGCTCTGCTCGATGGTGGAGAAGGCGAAGAAGCGTTTCGCATCCCGCCGCGGCCACAGGCTGAACGACGCCAGCAGCAGCGATAGCAGGCCCAGCGCCATGATCGGCAGCCCAGGATCGATCGCCTCCGCGTTGCCGGCCATCAGCTGGCGCAGCCGCAGGATCACCACCAGCGCCACGTTCAGGATGGACCCGGCCAGCACCGCGGAAACCGGCGTTGGCCCCTCGGCGTGCGCGTCCGGCATCCAGGTATGCAGCGGCGCCAGGCCGGCCTTGGTGCCGTAGCCCAGCAGCAGGAACACGAACGCCAGATTGAGCACCGTGCCGTTGCAGCGCGCGGCGGCGGGCAGGATCGTGCTCCAGGTCATCGCCGGCAGCCCCGGCCCGACGGCCGGCTGCACCGCCACGTACAGCACAATGGTGCCGAACAGCGCCAACGCGATGCCCACGCCACAGATCATGAAGAACTTCCAGGACGCCTCCACCGCATTCTCGGTGCGCGGCAGACCGACCACCAGCACCGTCGCGATCGTCGCGGTTTCCACCGCCACCCAGGTAACCCCCAGATTGTTCGACAGCAGCGCCATCAGCATGCCGCCGACAAACACCTGGTACATCGAATGATACAGCCGCAGCCGGCGCCGATCGATCCGGCGTGAGGCGATTTCCTCGCGCACATAGGTCAGGCTGAACCAGGACGTGGTCATCCCGACGAAAGCCGTCAGTACGGCCATATGCGCCGACAGCCGATCCACCAGCAGCAGCGGCCCGACCGTGCCGATCTCCCACGGCAGCCTCACCGCCAGCAGGAAGCAGATCGTCGAAGCCGCGACATTGATCCACGCGCCGATCCGCCAGGACGGCACCAGCCCCAGCATGATGGCCGCGGCCAGTGCGCTCAGGGGCACCAGTCCGGCCGGTGTCAGGAGTTCCAGCGGGTTCATCGCAACAAGCTCATCGGTGCGAGCCACCGATCTCGTCGAGGCGGCTGACATCCAGCGTGTCGAACCGCTCGCGGATGCGGAAGAAGAACACGCCGAACACCACGAACGCCAATAGCACCAGCACGGCGCTGGACAGTTCCACCACCAGCGGCATGCCCTCGATGCCCACAGCCGCCAGGATCAGCCCGTTCTCCAGCGACAGGAAGCCCACTACCTGGGTCAGCGCATTGCGCCGCGTGATCATCATCAGCATGCCCAGCAGCACCACCGACAGCGCCAGCGACAGGTCCTCGCGCGTCAAGGTCTGTGCCTGCGCGCCCGAGGTTGTGGGCAGCACCACGGAGATCGACAGCGCCACCAGCGCCACGCCCAGGATCATCGACGGAAAGATGCCGAGCGCGGTCTCGATCTCGCGATGCACGTTCAGCCGCACCACGATCTTGTGCAGCGCAATCGGGATCACCACGCCCTTGGCGATCAGCGCAATCAGCGCGGTCACATACAGATGCGGCGCCCCCTGCGACCAACCGGCCCACGCCGCGGCCGCGGCCAGCACGATCCCCTGCAGGGCGTAGATGTTGATCACCGCGATGATCCGGCGCTGATACAGCAGCGCGAACGACAGGATCAGCGCCGCGCCACCCAGCATGTGCGCCAAGTCATAGGACAGCACGCCGAAGGCGGAGGTCGTCACATCCGCCGGAATGCTCATCTGTGCCATCCCCTGGGCCATCCCCTGGGCCATCTAGCCGCCTCCCGTCGCGAATCCGGTGCTGACGAACAGGAACAC
>CAINEA010001070.1 GCA_903847525.1 uncultured Acetobacteraceae bacterium
CATCGAGGCTGGCTCAGTGATCGCGGGCATGCGTAGCAGATCGCGCAGACGCAGCCTGGACAGATGGGTTTACCGTCCGTGTCGGGCCAGCGACGGCGCAGGAACTCGTTCTCGACGCCGGTGTCCGACATCCGAAGAATCTTGGCCGCGCTGAGCGAGCGCGCGGCCGCGGAGAGCAGGAAGTGCTGCGCCATGTTGACCTGCCGGATAGCGATAGTAACAGCACCTTCCTGCCAGAGCTCAGCGAAAAGTACAAGGCCAATTCTACCGGTGGCGGCAGCTACATAATGGCGTATTCTTGTGCGCCCGTTCCAGTAGACCTCGCAGCCATGTCCCGAGCGGCGTCGTGCTCGCCGACAGCGAAGGTAGCGCCGCCCGGGCGCCATGCACCAGCAGCTTGCGGAGATATTTGTTGCCCCGTTTGCTGATCCCCAGCAGTCGCGGTTTACCGCCAGTGGTCATCTGGCGCGGGACCAAACCGAGCCAGGCCGCAAGATCGCGTCCACGGGCAAACGTGGCGGCATTGCCGACCGCTGCCGCCAGAGCGGTCGCGTTCAACACGCCGATCCCGGGAATGCTCGCCAGGCGGCGGGCCGCATCATCCGTCTTGGCGTGGGCGGCGAACTCGTCGTCGAATGCCTCGATGCGATGGTCCAGAGCGCTCCATTCCGCTCGCATGTCTTCGACCAATCGCCGCACGCGTGAGCTCAGCCGCACTTCATCGCCGTCCAGCATCACGGCCAGGTGTTGCTCGAGCTTGCGTCGCCCGTTGAGCTGCCAAACTTGGCGAACTTAGCGAACTGGGCCAGCTGGGCTATATTGGCAAACTTAGGAGAGCCCGTCATGGTGACCAAGGTTTCATCGTCTTCCCCCGCAGCCAGCCATCGCGGGCGCCAGCTTCCTCCGGTCGAAGCGACCGCACTGGTCGCGCTGCGCCCGATGACACGCGACGAGCTCTCACGCGTGGCCCAGGTGTTGAAAGCCGGCGGCATGGCCGAACTCAAGCCGGCCCGCGTCATTTTGAGCCAACGCGATGCCAAGACCGTGGCGTCGGGCAGCTTCACGCCGGTGGACGTGACCCTCGTCGCAACACCACGCCCCGACCCGGCCCTGATTGCCGACCCAGAAACAGACCTCGAACAGGCCTTGACCGAAGCCCGCGCCCGCGGTGCCACCCTGAAGGAGGATCTGCTCGCCGATCCCGCGATGCTGAGCACGGCGGCCATGGCCGGACAGCTTGGCATGTCCGAAGAAGGGGTTCGCCTGAAACGCAAGCGCCACGAAATCCTCGGCCTCGAATTCGCCAAGCGGGGCATCCGCTACCCGAGCTGGCAGCTGCTGCCCAATGCCCAGCTGCTACCTGCCCTGCCCCGGCTGTTTGACATTCTCGGCCCTGATCCCTGGCGCCTGTATCGGTTCCTGTTGCAACACCATGCCGAAGCCGGCGGCGCGCGCGCGCTCGATGCGCTCAAGCGCGGCCGGTCCGATGCTGTGCTGGTGGCGGCCCAGAACGTCGCCGCGGGCGCGTTCTCCTGACGGCGTGACCAGGCCCCCTCACCCGCTTGCCGCGGCCCAGATGATCACGGCTCAGGTCTCCGCCGGCGCCATCTGGCATCATATCTTCCTGGATCGCTTTGCCGATCCGTTGGGCTTCGGATTTTCCGCAGGCCGGTTTTCTGACCCGCGCAAGAATCCCCCTCGGCGTTTCGGCGTCTTTTACGTTGGCCGAAGCTTCGAGGTCGCCTTCCTGGAGACTGTTCTGCGCGACCGCAAGAACGGCAACCCAGGAGCACTCGCGCTCAGCGAGAGCGACTTGGATGACTACGTGCATGTGGCGGTGACAACCCTGGAACCGCTCAATGTTGTTGACCTGCGAGCCGGCACGGCCCTTGCGCTGGGACTGCCGACGGATGCGCTGCGGGCCGCGTCGCATCGGCTCGGTCAACGGGCGAGCCTGGCGCTCTACCAGCATACCGACCGCCCCGACGGCATCTGGTACCCCTCGCGGCTGAACGGCGAGGACAACCTGTCAGTCTACGACCGCGCGGCACCGAAGCTATCGGCAAGCACCCGGCGCCAGCTTCGGAAGTGCCCGGAGCTGGCGCCAATCCTCAATAGGTACCGGGTGACTCTCGTCTAAGGTGTGGGTTATTTGCGCGCTTCGTTCGGCTGTCCTCTGGCCTGACGGTAGCAGGTGTCGCTGTAGGGGCCGATTTGGATGACACCCCCTCGTTCTGGCACGCGCTCCCCTGCCCCGCCCTCCCCGGCTGCGTGGCGGGTGTATCGGACGCGGAGGAAGAACGCCCTGTCGATATACCACGGCACAGCGTTTGTACGAATAAAGTAGGCCCCTATGGGGATATCCCCCTTAAGCCGCTATCCGATCCTAGGGTGTACCGTTATGCTCGCCTCGACCTACGCCTATTATCCATCGGCGATAGGTCTGCATCCGGCACTGGATAACCCGCATCCCGAAGCACCCGCGCCAGAAACCGGCGCGTGCTTCCAGCCTTGATGGCCGCCTCGGCGATTAGATCAGCGAACTCTTCGGACGCATTGAAATTTACCTGCACAGTCGGCGGGGCCTTCGGTGCCCGTGCCCCCTCCCCTACCCCCACTGACGGGATGCGCGGCGGCTCTACGACTGCGGACGGGATGTTATGCACCCCTGCCCTCAAGGCCGCCGTAAGCTCTTCAGCCATGGGTTTTCGCTTGAACTCGGCCATCAGGCCGCCCTCCCCTTCTTCCTAGGCTCAATGGCCCCTAGACCCCGTAGCTCCTCTATGATGCTACGCACCTGACGCGCAATCGTGCCCGTCCTCGGCATGTCGCCGCTGTAGGTCGATTTCTGAAAGGCCACTAGGTCCGATAGATGCTGCCGGATCATAGGTAATCCCGTGGCCTCTATATCCTCTAGGGTCGCAGCTTCGGCTAGGCCCCTAGGATTCCATCGGCTCTTAATGACCCTATACGGTATATCCCGCCTAGCGATCTGGCTGACGCTCTGAACCTGCTTGGCGGTCTTAGCCGCCTCGATCACGCTGTTACGGTCTGGCATGCAGGGAATGAGCACCATGTCGGCTGGTCCCATGGCGAACGTCGCAGTTTGGTTCTCGAAACCGGCGCTGTCCACCAGTGTGACGTCCTGCTTCTCGCTCTCCGCGATTAGATGCCCGACGATCTCGTTATGGCCAATGCAGGACGTGACCGACAGGGCAGGGGCCTCGGCCATTTTATACCAGTTGGCGAATGCCTGGTTGCGGTCAGCGTCCACCACCCCGACCGAATAGCCCAGAGCTGCAAGATTAACTGCTAGGGCTGTAGTGAGGGTAGTTTTAGAAACTCCCCCTTTGGAGCTAGCGATTACTATGACGGTTCCCACCTAGAATCTCCTACGGGTCTAGGGGCCTCGTATCGGATAGGGATATTGCATGTCAAGGCTTGGTAGAGGGTATAGCAGGGGATTCGCAAATGGCGGATTTCCGCCATTTTAGACTTGCGGCGCGGTGGCTGATTGGATTCCAACGCTGGGGTTCGGCCGAGGAGCCCCCGCATGGAAGAATTCATCACGTGTTTCACTGAGGTTTCGGACCCACGGCAGGAGAATGTTCGTCACAACCTCTATGAGGTTCTGATTATCGCCCTCTGCACCCTGCTGTGCGGCGGCGAGGATTGCTCTGACATGGAAGTCTTTGGCCGGGCCAAACGGCCCTTTCTGCGCCAATTTCTGCGCCTGAAGCACGGTATCCCCAGCCATGACACCTTCAGCCGGGTGTTTCGCCAGCTTGACCCCGAACCATTTCAGAAATGCTTCATTCGCTTCATGGAGCGCTTTGCGCAGGGCCTCGACGGCGTAATCGCTGTCGACGGTAAGACCCTGCGGGGTTCGTTCGATCGCGCCTCCGGCCAATCGCCGCTGCACATGGTCCATGCCTGGGCGGTCGATCAGCGGTTGCTGCTTGGCCAAATTGCCACCGACGCCAAATCCAACGAGATCACCGCGGTGCCGAAGCTCTTGGCGATGCTGTCGCTGAAGGGCTGCATCGTCACCGCGGATGCGATGAGCTGCCAACGCACAATCTGCGCCCAGATCGTCGAGCAGGGGGGCGATTATGTGATCGCCCTGAAAGGCAATCAAGGAACCCTGCACGACGACGTCCGGCTGTTTCTGGAAGACCCGGACCGGCTGGGCGAGGCCACTCACACCACGGTCGATGCCGATCACGGCCGTATCGAGACCCGGACCGGCATGGTATCCACCGACATCGGCTGGGCGCAGGATCCGCATGCGTGGCCGGGCCTGGCGGCGATCGGGAAGATGGTCCGCACACGCGAGACCCAAGGCAAGACCACGACGGATACGTCATACTATTTGCTCAGCACGCCGCTTTCCCCAGCGCGCTTCACCGAGGTCGCACGGGCGCAATGGAGTATCGAGAACGGATTGCACTGGGTCCTGGACGTAACGATGAATGAGGACCGCAAGCGCAACTGGAAAGACCATGGGCCGGAAAACATCGGTCTTCTCCGCCGACTGGCCCTCAACCTGGCAAAGTTGGAGGGCTCCAAAGGATCGATGAAGGGTAAGCTCAAGCGAGCAGGGTGGAATGACGAATTCCTCAGCCGCCTCATCGCCCAGTTCGCTAAAGGTCATATGCGATAGCCCTGGCGAGATATGCTTGACAACTATATAAAGATCTATATATCCGAATAATGGATGAAACGCCTCTCAAAACAGTGGTGTGGGTTGGACCGACACGGAAAGAACTGAAAGCGTTTCCGAGGCCCGTGCAACGCGCTGTCGGTTTGGCGCTCTATGCCGCGCAGCTCGGGGAGCGACCGCCGGACGCAAAGCCGCTGAAAGGCTTCGGTGGGGCAGGGGTGTTGGAGCTGGTCGAGGACCATAGAGGCGACACGTATCGCGCGGTCTACACCGTCCGCTTCGCGACCAAGATTTACGTGCTGCACGCGTTCCAGAAGAAATCGAAGTCCGGCATCGCCACGCCGCAGAAGGAAATCGAACTGATCCGCGCCAGGCTCAAATGGGCCGAGCGCCTTTATACCGGCAAAACCACGGAGGATTGACCATGGAGACGACACACGAAGAAAGCAGCGGCAACGTCTTTGCCGATCTTGGCTTCCCCAATTCCGAGCAGGAATTGGTCAAGGCCAAGCTCACCGTGCAGATTTATCAGATCCTCAAGGACCGGAAGGTGACGCAGATCGAGGCTGCCCGCACGCTTGGCACAACGCAGGCCCAGGTGTCGGCGCTGATGCGCTGCCGCCCGGTATCTGTCTCAGTCGGCAAGCTGATGGAGTTCCTGACGATCCTCGGCCAGGACGTAGAAGTGACGGTCAAACCCGGCGCGCGCCACGGCACCGGCCATATGTCGGTCACCGTTCAGCCTGGCTAAACTTTCGCCAAGCACTACCCCGGCGGGGCTTTCTACGCGGCTTCGTCGCTATCAACGTCACGTTCGGCCGGCAGCTCGACTGCCATCGGGCCATGCTTCGGACAATGCGGCGGCCCGAGATCGTTTACCCATTTGGACGTGACGCGCACGGTATAGCCACAACCTGACCCGGTGCATTCGGCCTTTAGGGCCTGAGCCATGGCAACCGAATCGGAAGAAAAGAATCGGGAGGCGGATAAGAACGCAACGAACGAATCGGAGAATTGGCGTGATGCGGGCGCTGGGGCGCCTATCCTGATGGGATGATTGATATCGCTGCGATCCGGGCCCGTTTCGGGGCGCTTGAACCGGTTCTGGACGAGAGAGGGCGGCGGTTGTTCGCGGCCAGTGAGGCGCGTGCGGCGGGGCATGGCGGCGTAATCGCGGTATCGCGGGCGACCGGCATTGCGCGCAGTACGATCGATCGCGGCCTGGCAGATCTGCGTTCGGGTGCGGTAATGTTCAGCACGCGAGTTCGGCGGCAGGGTGGCGGAGGCAAGCCGGCGATCGAGACACAGCCTGGGCTTCTGCAAACCCTGAATGACCTGGTGCAGTCCTCGATCCGCGGCGATCCGGAAGCTGCCTTGCTGTGGGTGAGCAAGAGTCAGCGCCATCTGTCCGCGGCGCTGGCGGAATCGGGCTTCATCGCGGGACAGAAACTGGTTGGTCGCCTGCTGAAGCGTCTGGGCTTCAGCCTGCAAGCCAATGCAAAGACGCGCGAAGGCGCCAGCCATCCCGACCGTAACGCCCAGTTCGAGCACATCAATGCCGAGGTGAAGGCATTCCAAGCCGCCGGCGAGCCAGTCATCTCGGTCGACACCAAGAAGAAGGAGCTTGTTGGCGACTTCAAGAATGGCGGTCGTGAGCTGCGTCCGAAGGGACAGCCCGAGCCGGTCCGGGTGCACGACTTCGTCATCCCTGAACTCGGCAAGGTAGCACCGTATGGCGTCTACGACGTTGCCGCCAATGATGGATGGGTCAATCTCGGCATCAGCCACGACACCGCCGCGTTTGCGGTCGCGAGCATACGACGCTGGTGGCACGTGCTCGGCGCCGCCCGATATCCCACCGCCAAGCGCCTGCTGATCAATGCCGACTGCGGCGGCAGCAATGGCAACCGTGTGCGCTTGTGGAAACGAGAATTGCAAGTTCTGGCCGATGAACTCGGGATCACCATCACCGTGAATCATCTGCCGCCCGGCACGAGCAGTAGAGTCGACGACTGGCGCGGTGGCTGTAGGTCCCGAGGAGTGGCTGTTGTCCGGCGGCTTTCGCCTTCTGCCGGTGCCTCAGTTCGGACCATGGCTCCGTCTCCAGTCGCCGCTCGTCAAACCGGACATGCAGCTTTCCCGCATCCGGCTTTCTCCTGCGTCATCAGGCCTTCGCGCTCGGCAGGTCGGCACGTCGTCGCGGCAAGGCATACAGGCCGAGTGTCTCGTAGAGATACTCGTCTGGGTATTGGCGATACCCAGTGCCCGCTTGTCCGCTGCGTCGCATCAACCATCGTTGCAGGCGCCGCTGAACATACCAGCGCACCAACCTATAGGTCGGGAGGACCGGCCCTTGGTTGAAATACTCGGCCCAGCCTCGGAGCAGCCGATTGATGGCGGCTACTCGCAGTTCCGGGCTTTCGGCATGCTCGTGCGGTGTCGTCGCGTCGTGGATCCGCTGTAGCAATCGTCGGACAGACTTCCGGGACGGGCGGGTGCCAATAAAGGGCTTCCCGTCCTTGCCGTAGAACCGACCGATGGTGTAGCCGAGAAAATCGAAGTCCTCCTCGGGTAACCGTGCCAGTCGGGTCTTGGACTCGTTCACCGTCAGCCCGAGCCGGGTCATCAACTGCCGCATCGTCGTCAGTGCAGCCGGCCCATTTCCAGGTCGACAGCAAATGACCAGGTCATCGGCATAATTCACAACCTCGGCGTCGAGCCGCTGACGGTGGCCGAACCGCTCCCAAGCCAATAGGAAGCGGCGGAAGTAGAGATTCGCCAGCAGGGGCGAAATCGGGGAGCCCTGCGGCGTACCCCGATGCCGGTCCTTCGCCTCCGTCGTGCATCGGATCGTGCGTTTGTCTCGCTCGATGACCGGTGCCGTGAGCCAGCTTTTGATCACCGATAGGAGCGTCCCGTCGGCAACCCGTCGGCTCACGCAACGCATCAGCGGGCCATGCGGAATCGATGAAAAGTAGTCGCTGAGATCAGCGTCTACCACCTCCGACCGCCTATGGTCGCTGACGTGCCAGAAGGCCTGGCGAACCGCCATCTTGGTGTCCATCCCCGGGCGGAAGCCATACTGGTTACGCAGCAGGTCCACCTCGAAGATCGGGCTCAGCACCAGTAGCGCCGCCATCTCGACCACGCGGTCGCGGACGCACGGGATACCGAGCGGGCGCTGACCCCCATTGCTCTTTGGAATCCACACGCGCAGCAAGGGCTGTGGCCGATAGTCGCCGGCCTGTAGCTCTTGCCGCAACTCTTCCAGCCATCGCTCCTGCCCATGGGCAGAGATCTGGTCGAACGTCATCCCGTCGCAGCCAGGAGCCCCGCCGTTACGGCGGCAAGCCCGGTAGGCTTCTTCAAGGATGTCCGCCCGGCAGACCTTGTCCCATAGCGAGTAGAAACGAAAAGCCGGTTCAGCCTTAGCTTTCGCTTGTAGCGAGATCTGTAACTTCCGAACCCTTTCGAGCGGAGTTGCTAGGCCATCGGCCAATCTCCGAGGTCTCGTCATTTTTCTCACCTGTCGCAGGTCAGGGCCCCTTCCCTCAACCGGCATTACCCGGCGTCCACGGTACTACGGACCCATCCGCCATCTGCCCCAGCCGGCGCTGGCCCTCGCGGGTTCGCCGTTGACCAATCGGATCGCCGACCGTGGTCGCCAGAGCAGACTTCCCTTGTTGCGTATCGATGTTCTGCCATACGTGCTGCCACCCTTAAGCCTCCCCTCATTTTCCACCTGATCCGTTGCAGAACAAAAGAAGCTCAAAGTTGGCGCTTAGTTTACGAATAGAATCAGAATCGGCGGCATCGGGTTCGCATTCTTCCTTTTGTCGTAAACCGTTTGCATCGAG
>CAINEA010001071.1 GCA_903847525.1 uncultured Acetobacteraceae bacterium
CTCGATGCAAACGGTTTACGACAAAAGGAAGAATGCGAACCCGATGCCGCCGATTCTGATTCTATTCGTAAACTAAGCGCCAACTTTGAGCTTCTTTTGTTCTGCAACGGATCAGGTGGAAAATGAGGGGAGGCTTAAGCCCGCAGCCTGGCCTTGCGGCCGATTTTACTCCGATCCCGCTCTTGCATGGATGCCCGGAATTCATCGCCTTCCTGCTTTCGCCAAGCCACCACCACCTCGTGGATTGCAGCGCGCGGATGCTTCCGCCGCAGCTCGATATCCACATGCATATCGGAGAGCCTATTCACTTCCAGTGTGGCGGGCTCGATGACTTTGCGCCGGAAGTCCTGGCCGTCAGAGTAGGAGCCAGGTGGGACGCCCAGCAGCTCCCGGAAGCGGTTGATTGGGAACTGCACGGGCCGGAGGTAATCGCCACTCGAGGCCGATTATAATCGCCACCTGAGGCCGGAGGTAATCGCCACCTGAGGCCGGTGAATTCGCCAGTGCGCTGGTGGAGGGAGCCACCGCTGACATCGCAGTAATGGCGACTACTGTCCGGCCTTTTTGGCGGGGGTAGCAGTAGTGCCGAGACCGAGGGCGGAGATGCGGCGGATCAGGGAAGTGTTACGACTTCGTGCGGAGTTAGGGCGGAATTTGAGTGCGATATCTGCGGGCGCGAAGTTGGCACGCTCGACGGTGCGGGCTTATTTGAACCGAGCGGCGGCGGCAGGGTTGGACGCGGCGGCCGCGGATGGGTTGTCGGAGACTGCGCTGGAGGCGGCGCTTTACCCGTCGGTTTTGGCTTCCGAGGGGAGCAGGCTGCCCGATTGGGCGGAAGTGGATCAGGAACTTCGGCGCCACAAGCACGTCACGCGCAAGCTGCTCTGGATGGAATACAAGGTAGCCCAGCCGGATGGTTTGGGCTTCAGCCAGTTCAAACTGCGGCTGAGCGAATGGCAGAAAACCTCGGGTCGAGGCCTGTCTATGCGCCAAGTGCATCATGCCGGTGAGACGGTACAGGTCGACTACGCCGGCGACACGGTCGCGGTGACGGACAAGGGTACGGCACGTGCGGCGCAGATATTCGTGGCCTGCCTGCCCTGTTCGGGGCTGATCTACGCCGAGGCCAGTTGGACCCAGAAGACGGAGGATTGGCTCGGCGCGCATGTCCGTCTGTTTGCCTATTTGGGCGGCGTGCCGGCAAAGGTAGTGCCCGACAATCTGGCCAGAACGAACGAAACGCCCGCATTTGACAGATAAGAGGGCAAAGTGGGAGCAGGCCGGAAAACTATTGAACCAAAACAGCATATTGGCCACTCCCGTGGTCTGCTGCGGTGCGGGCAGCGATGACGGAAAACGGGTGTTTTCCGCACACTTCGGATCGCTTCCAGAACGGCGTAGAAAATCGAGCCAAAAACTGCACGAAAACCCAAGTCGGATTGATCGACCATACGGAAACTAGCACCGAACGGTTTTCCGGCACCCTGGAAAATTTCTACTGTCAAAAATAGGGTGTTTCGTTCGTTCTGGCCTTCCTTCAGAAGACGCGTTCAGTGAAACTTGTACAGATCAACGGCTTGGCAATCCTGTTCAAAATCGTTCGATTGCGGACAGAGCTCGGCAGACCGTCCGAAAATTAGCTTGGCGTTGTTTTGGACATGACCAATGTTCTGGACATCCTTTTCGGACGAAAGCGCCGCCCATGCCCCGCACCTTTGCCTATGTCCGCGTCTCGACCACCAGCCAGACCACCGACAACCAGATCCAGGAGATCGAGGCCGCCGGCTTCAAGGTCGAACCGCGCCGGGTCGTGACCGAGACGATCTCGGGCAGCGTCGCCACGGCGCAGCGCCTTGGGTTCACCCGCCTGCTCGATAGGCTCGAACCCGGCGACGTCCTCATCGTCACAAAACTTGATCGCCTCGGCCGCAACGCCATGGATGTCGGCAGCACCGTCGCCAGACTTGCGGGCATCGGGGTGCGGGTCCATTGCCTGGCCTTGGGCGGGGTCGATCTCACCAGCTCGACCGGCAAGCTGACCATGAACGTGATCAATGCCGTGGCTGAGTTCGAGCGCGACCTCCTGATCGAGCGCACTCAGGCCGGGCTAAACCGGGCCAAAGCCAGTGGCAAAACCCTCGGGCGGCCCGCCAGCCTCACCGATGATAAGCGCACAGACGTGGCACAGCGCCTGAAGGATGGGGCCAGCGTGTCTGCGTTGTCGCGCGCCTTTAAGACCAGCCGCCAGACCATCATAAGGATCAGAGACGCCGCTCCTGCCGGATGACCTGGACCCTGATGGCGCTACTGAACACGCATTCCGATCAGTGCCGAACTCGTCTTCTGGAACTGACACGGGGATCAAAACCCAGGTCAAAATCACTGCCGGACAACCCATCAGCGCCATGCTGCTTATCATGTTGCCATTATGTTCACTGATTCCGGACGCCTACGAACTACTCTTGTCGTGACCCCCTGAGCCCAAAAAACGGCAAGGGGAAAAGTGTTACCAACGCACAGTTCACGTTTTTCCGGCGACTGCCATCGACTCCTTTCAACAGAAGTCGAATGGATTAAAACCATGTTGCAGACTGAAAAGCTGACCCCCGCCGCCGCCGCCGAGCGGATCGGCGTGCAACCGCGCCGCATCCTTCGCTGGGTCCGTCGCTACCCGAATCTTGGCCGTCGCATCGGTGGCCGATGGGTGATCGATCCCGCTGTGCTGGCCGTCCTGGCCGCTGGTACGCCCGGCACCGACCTCGCCTAGATCGCTTCACGCCGCCCCGCTGATGCAGGACGGCGCGCGTTTGGGCTGGTCGATGGGTTAGGCTGCTGCCTGCTCGCATCGGGCGGCTGGACGGGGCCTCGCCCATCACGCATGCTGCGGTTCTGGGTCGATATCGGCGATCTGCTACGAGGGCGCAGGAGGTGATAACGGGGAGCAGAACACACTTCCAGCGATCCAGCCCATGAGATATTGCTGCCCGGTCCGGCCGTGTTTGTTGGCACATTCTGTGGACCACGTTCCTGTCTCGCCGTTTTCAAAACCCTGCAGCCATGGGCGGAGATTATCGTTGGCCGTGGATGAATATAGAAATGCAAGGGGCACTCGAAGTCCTCCGTCAGCCTCCGGACGTCGCAGTAGGCTACGCCGATTGAGCTTGGGTTACTATTACTCAATTATCCAAGGATTGTCTGCCCGTTCCGCCCGAATTGAACGCAGCGGGCATTGGGTTGTTTTACTCAAAGGTACGTAAAACGACAGGCGCCAGCCAAGAGCATATGCGTTTACGGTCGGATCCACCTCATCCGAGGTGGTCATTCAATCCGCTGCCTGGAAGCCGTCCAGGCGGCCTCTGATTGCCATTCGAGGGCCGAATTCACGGCGCCGGCCCGTGAGCCGAGGCTTCCCAATTCGGCCAGACGCCTGCCTCGCAAAATTCGAACCTCCAACACAGTTCCAAAATAGGGTGGCGTGTTTTGGATAAGGCACTGGTATCCCGGGTCTTCTGCTGAGTCCGCTGTCGTTTTACGTACCTTTGAGCAAGGGAACCCATTATGAAAACGCCCGGCCAACCGACCACGCACGGCGACTGCCGAGGCTCTCTCGCGCCAATTAATGTCTTGCAAAATATGATTTTGAGTGCATATTACCCGTATGCCCTGGACGGTTGAGTTTCACGATGACTTAGCAGAGGAAGTCGCAGGGTTCTCCGTATCCGTCCGCAGGGAACTTCTGGCATCGGCACGGTTGCTTGAGCAGTTCGGGCCGGCCCTTGGGCGACCGCACGTTGATACGCTGGCCGGCAGTCGGATCGGCAATCTTAAGGAGTTACGCTTCTCGGCCGATGGGGGTGTTTGGCGCGTTGCCTTCGCATTCAACGGCCGCCGAATTGCCGTTCTGCTGGCCGCCGGCGACAAGCGGGGGGTCGCACAGGGACGGTTCTATAAGAGTTTGATTGCGCTCGCTGAGCGCCGCGCCAAGGATTGATGGAGAACACAATGGCAGTGTCACTGAATGAGATGATTGCGCGCCAAGCTCCAACAGAGCGCCGCAAGATCGAGGCTAGAAGCAAGGAGTTAATCGCGGAGGAAATGACCCTACGCGCACTCCGTAAAGCTGCGGGTAAGACGCAAATAGCAATTGCAGCGAAACTTGGAGTGAAGCAGGAGAGCGTATCGCGGATCGAAAAGCGTGCGGATCTTTTGCTGTCCACCCTGAGCCAATATGTTCGCGCTCTTGGGGGGAGTTTGCGCCTTACCGCGGAGTTCGCAGACGGGCCTGTCATCACTCTTTCGGGATTTTCCGAAGTCCAGCGCGTTGATGCCGTCCGTCCCAAGACGACCGTGGTGAGAAAGACGGCTGCCCACTCTGGCGCCGTGCGCGGTCGCAAACCGCGCTCAATCCTTCAGCATAAAATAAAACAGGCAGAGCACGAGCACGCGTAACCCAATCGGTTTGGCCCCTACCTGTAGCGGCGCGCAATCGAAATGTGGCGGACGCGCAATCGAGGTCGGTTTCTGACGCAGATTCGCTGAGACTATCGGGTGTGTCCGACGCACGCTGATTGAGACTGAGCGCACAATCGGTGAGACGGACGCGAGATC
>CAINEA010001072.1 GCA_903847525.1 uncultured Acetobacteraceae bacterium
AAGCTGGCCGATATTTATGTTTGAGCGGGACAACGATCAGTCAAGAAAACTGGCTGAGAAAAGTGCGTAAACAGGTTTTGTTTTGCAGAAACCGATCGGCGGCAGCGTCCTGTATGCCGATCTTGCGCAATTCCTCGCGGTTGCGCTTGGACAGTTCGCTCGGCGGGGTCGCGGCGACGATGTTGCGGGCCTGTTCCAGCATGCGCACATTGCTGGCGACCTGCAGCACGAGCGCGCCGGTTACCATCGACAGCGCGCCGAGGGTCAGGTTGCCGGCGGCGGATGCCCAGGCCAGCCGGTTCAGTTCCGCCTGCAGCACCGGGTTGCTGGAATAGACATCGACCCCGAGCTTCGCGGCGTAGTCCCGCTTGAACCCGGAAACCGCCAGAATCGATTTGGCGGTATCGTCTTCGTACTGGCTCTTGCCGGAGCGGCGCACCTGTTCGTTGACCCGATCGAACAGGCTGCCGATTCCCTGCGGGATCGCGGACAGGGTTTCCACCGGGTTTTCGATCAGGTTCTTTGCCGCATGGAACGGCGATTTTCCGGCCTCGATCGCCGCCTTCTGGAACGCGTCGGTTTGCTGCATCGCCCTGAGCTCGGCGATGGCCGCGATTTCACGGATCAGCCGGCGCAGCCTTGCGTCGCTGGGGGCGGTGAAAGGACCGAAATCCGATGTCGCGGTATAGCGGTTCTGATAGCTGAACGTGATCACGTCCGGGCCCAGCGCATAATGCGGCCCTTTCAGCAAATCGGGCGCCACGACATCGGCCGTCGGCCGGGTTTCCGGTTGCGGATCCCAGGCCGCTGGACCCGGTGCGGGTTGCGCCGAAGCGGCCGGCCTGCCAGGCGCGAACCCGGAAGCGGCGGCGAGCGTCAGCAGGCTGCGTCTGGATAGCGGTCGGCCGATCGTCGTGAAACCTTTCTGAATGCGTCGGCGGCCTTTGTAGCCATCTGCGAGCCGGTTTTCGATACGCGGCGCACACATGCCGACCCGCGGCCCTTCCCGGAGCCGTCGGATCGGCGTGGCGCAGTGTTTGGCAGCGGCGCTCGGGGTTTACGCTTCCTCCGCCGGGGCGACGTTGGGAATGCCGGACATCAGGGACGCAGGGATGGTTTCGATCAGTTCATCGACCGTGAACATGCCGTCCTCCGTGTACTTGTAGATCGCGCGGGCCTCTTCGCCATACTGATACGTATGGATCATCGATCGTTCCGCGTGGAACAGCTGGCCGTTGATGTCGCGGGAATCCTCGGTGCAGAGATAGGCGACCATCGGGGCCACGAATTCCGGACCGGGCATCGCCATGCGCGATTCATATTGCGCCTGGGTCAGAAGGCCGCGTTCCAGGCGCCGCTTCCAGCCGGCGATCACGCCGTCGTTCACGGTCATTCGTGTCGCGGCCATCGGGCACATCGCGTTGGCCGTGATGCCGTAGCGTCCGGCTTCCCGTGCGATCGATCGCGTCAGGCCGATGATGCCGGCCTTGGCGGCGGCGTAGTTGCACTGGCCGACCGAACCCTTGAACGCGTCCGACGAGAAATTCACGATCCGGCCGTAGCGCGCGCCGCGCATGACCTTCACCGCGTGGTGGCACATGTTCCAGTGCCCTTTCAGGTGAACCGATATCACCTGGTCGAAATCATCTTCGGTCATGTTCCAGATCATGCGCTCGCGCAGCATGCCCGCGACGTTCACGACAAAATCGAGTTTGCCGTATGTGTCGACGCACTGCGCGACCATCCGCGCGGCGTTGGCATAATCGGACACCGAGGAATAATTGGCGCTGGCCCGGCCCTGAAAGCTGTTGATCTCCGCCACCACGGCATCCGCCGGCTTTTCCTCCGTCTCCTCGCCGCCGCGCCCGAAGCCCGGATCGTTGACAATAACGCTGGCCCCCTCCTTCGCCAGCAGCAACGCGACAGCGCGGCCGATCCCGCGTCCGGCGCCGGTAACGATGCCGGCTCTTCCTTGCAGATTCATGGTGTTTCCTTCCGATGCGGTCTCTTGTTGAACCTTTCGTTATTCCAACATGAGTGCGTCCCTATCGCAAATCCGCCATTTGCCGGCGACCCGCGGCAGCCGCCCTGTGTGGGCTTTTGGGCAGGGTGCCCCGACATTGCGGGGGGCGGACAATTTGGCCAAGCTTGCCGGCGGAAGGCCGGACTTGCGGTAAGCCCGGCTGAACAAGAGCAAGATTGGCCTGAACGCGACCCCGGGATTGCCGGCAGCGGGACAGGCTCCAACGGGAGGATACTATGCAAATCGGTTTCAATATCCCTACATCTGGACCGCTGATCGATCCTGAAAGTCTGACCCGCATCGTCACCGAGGGGGAGGCGCTGGGCTTCGATTACGTGACGATCAGCGATCACATCATGGTGCCGCGCAACCTGGACTCTAAATATCCCTATACCGGAACGGGGGAGTTTCCGGCCGGCACACAGGCCGCGTGGCTCGAGCAGCTGGCCACCACCGCCTATATCGCCGCGTTGACCAAGAAGCTGCGCTTCGTGTTGTCGGTGATGGTGGTGCCGCACCGTCCGGCGGTGCTCACTGCGAAGCTGCTTTCCACCATCGACTTTCTGTCCAAGGGGCGCCTGACATTGGGTATCGGTGTCGGCTGGTGCCGGGAAGAGTTCGAAGCCATCGGTGCCGCGCCATTCGATGATCGCGGCCATGTGACCGACGAGTGGATGGATGCGTGCCGGGAGCTCTGGACCGCCGAATTCCCGAAATTTTCCGGCAAATACGTCAAGTTCGATGACGTGGTGTTCACGCCCAAGCCGGTGCAGAACCCGATCCCGATCTGGGTAGGCGGCGAAAGCGGGCCGGCGCTGCGCCGCACGGTGAAATACGCCCATGGCTGGTACCCGGTCGGTACCAATCCGCAATTCCCCATGAACACGGTACCGCGGTTCAAAGCCGGGCTGGAGCGGTTCCGCGGGTTTGCCGCGAAGGCCGGACGCGATCCGTCGGAGATTGCCATCGCGTTGCGCGTTCTGGCCGGCCCCGGTGTGAAGCCGCGCGGAACGATCGACGGTGATGCGGAGATGTTCACCGGAAGTGACGCCGACTGGGTGGGGGACATCAAGGTGCTGGCCGATCTGGGTGTCAGTGCCGTGGACGTAAGGCTGTTCGGCTATGGCCCGAACCAGAGCCTGGATGGAACGATCGACAATATGCGGCGTTTCCGTGACGGCGTGCTGGCGAAGCTGTAATCGCCCGATGCGGGCGCACGGGCGGCATTTTGCCGGCAGCGCGCCTGCACTTTACCGATAGGGGTTTCTGCACTCTGATCGCGTGATGTCCTGGCTCACCGATCCGATCCTGGCGCGCGCCCGCGCGCCCTTTTGGCTGCTGGTGGCGATCACGGCCTCGGGCACGCTGGCGATGCACATCCTGGTGCCCTCTTTGCCGCTGGTGGCGGTGGATCTCGATGTCTCCGCGGCCGCCATCCAGCTTGCCATCACGCTCTATCTGTTCGGCGTTGCTTTCGGCCAGTTGCTGTACGGCCCGGTGTCGGACCGGTTCGGACGCCGTCCGGTTCTGATGGTGGCGCTTACCGCCTATGTTCTGGCCAGCATCGTGGCCGCGCTCGCGCCCAATCTGCCGGTGCTGCTCGCCGCCCGCGTGGTCCAGGCGGTCGGTGGCTGTGGCGGTCTCGTGCTCGGCAGGGCGGTGGTGCGCGACGGAGCCGCACAGGGCCAGGCTGCGTCGCAGATGGCTCTGCTGACGATGACCCAGAGCTTGGCGCCGGGCATCGGTCCGGCGATCGGCGGCTATATGGGGGCCTGGTTCGGCTGGCGGTCGATCTTTGCCGCCCTGGTGGTGATCGGCACCGCGACCTTGGCGGCAACGATCCTGACGCTGCCGGAAACCGCGGCGTCGCGCGGGGTATCAACCGGGCGGATGCTGGCGAGTTATATGCGGCTGCTGCGCATGCCGAGCTTTCGCGGCTTCATGCTGGGGGGAGCCTTCACCAGCACCAGCTTCTATGCCTATCTCTCGGCATCGCCGTTCATCTTCACCCAGATGCTGCACCGCCCGGCCGAGGAAGCCGGGGTCTATTATCTGGCGATCATGGCGGGTGTTCCGTTCGGCAGCTTCGCGGCGAGCCGTTTGGTCCGGCGAATGCCGCTCGGGCGGCTGCTGCGCGTGGCCAATGCGACCGCGATTGCCGGCGCGGCGATCTTGTTCACCATCACCATCGGCGGTCACCTCAGCGTTCCCGGCGTGATCCTTCCGATGCTGGTCTATTCGGTCGGCGTCGGTGCGACCAGCCCGATCGCGCTGACGAGCGCCATCAGCGCGCAACCGATGATGATCGGCGCGGCTTCAGGCCTGTATGGTTTTACCCAGATGGCCTTTGGCGCGCTCTGTACCCTGGCCGTTGGCTTTTGGTCAGGCAATCCGGCCTTGACCGCATCGATCGTGCTGCTCGTCGCGACCATCGCGGGGCAGATCGCTTTTATGGTGGCAGGGAAGGCTCGCGCGGCCTGATCCAGCGGCGCAGACCCCTCGGTGCACTAACCTGAAGTCAGGGGCCGGAAAGGCTCAGGCCATGACCATTTTGCGCTGCCTTGTGGCTTCGGCGAAGGTGACCATGCGCCCACGTGCCTCGTCCCAGAGCGCGTGACGGGACGCGCGGATGCCGGCCCACAGGGTCAGCACCGGAGCCGTCGAGAAGCTGGGATGCGCCGCGTGGCAGGCTTCCAGCCGGTAGTTGGGCACCCGCGGCGAGGCGTGATGGACGTGGTGAAAGCCGATGTTCCCCGTGACCCATTGCAGCAGGCGGGGCAGGCGGAGGAACGACGTGCCGCGCAAGGCCGCGTCCACCGGATTCCAGTCGTCGTGCCGGGCCCAGAGCGTGCCCTCGAAATGGTGCTGCAGGGAGAACAGCCAGACGCCGAGGATGCTGGCCGGCACAACGATCGCCAGCAGCACCAAGGCCACCGACCCAAAGCCCAGCAGCAATCCGAGGCCGCCGTACAATGCTGCCAGAGCGATATTGGTAAGATAGACGCTGCGCCGCTCTGCCTTCCATTTGGGCGGCGCGTCATAGGGCAGGCGATGCAACCCGAGGAAGATCAGCGGCGGCAGCACCAGCAGGCTGATTGCCTGGTGCTTGATCACGCGGTGGATCCGACGCGGCCAAACGTCAAGCGCATTGTATTCCTCGACCGTCAGGCAGGACGAATAGATATCCAGCGAACGCGCGTCCGCCCGGTCCAGGATATTCCAGGCGCCGTGGTGCTGTGCATGCTGGCGGCGCCAATACGCGTAGGGCGTCATCGTCAGCATCGAGCAGAAACGCCCGAGATAGTCGTTGACCCGCTTGGAACGCAGGAACGAGCCATGACCGCAATCGTGCTGGATGATGAAGGTGCGTACCGTCAGGGCGCCCGCCGGAATGCCGAGTGCCAGTAGCGGCCACCAGCCGAATGACAGGCCCACATGCATCGCAGCCATCATCGCGAGCAACGGCACGATGGTAGAAATGATCTGCCAGGTGGCGACGCCAGGGGAAGGTTCTTGAAAGCGGGCAGCGACTTCGCGCAGGGCAATTGCGTCAGTTAGCGCCGTGGGCGCTTTGCTCGAATGGGCCAAGGGGTGCGGTTTCTCTCTGGGGGTGATTGCGGCTACGGCGGTGGACCAGGTCACACTTCGCCTGCTGGCGTTGCTTCTAGACGATTTCAGCGGATAATGCATCTGTCTTCCACAGGGCCCCAAGGCAGCCTGCAGTCAGGGCACGCTGCTTGGGCCGCCGGTCACTCTCCGGCCACCGCGCCGGGGGTTTGGCGGTCATGATCTGCGGTATCGTGGCCATGGCCGTGATGTTCCCGGGATCGACGATGCGTGCTGGATCCGAAGGCGATCAAGGTGCCATGGGCGTCGTGGATGTCGGTGCTGGCAAAGAAGATGCTGCGGCCCTGGCTGGCGATCCGGGCGGTAGCGATTATCCGTCCTCCGTGCGCGCGGCCGGTGAAATGCGCGTTCAGGTCGACCGTAACCGAACGGCGGACCTCGCCGGGCGTGTCGCTCCAATTGCCAGCGGCAGCGCCGGTTTCGTCCAGCATCGCCAGGATCACGCCGCCATGCGGTATGCCGTGCCGGTTGAGATGATGCGGCTGCAGATCAACCGCCATGCGTGCGAAATTCTCCCGCCATTCGACGAGCTGAAACCCAACATGGTCGTGAAAAGGGGAACGCAAGACAGTTCCATCCACGGGGGCTGCTTCTGGGTCTTGGGCGGGGTCCGCAGGGTGCTTCATGGCTCTGGCATCGCCCGATCTTCTATCGCCGGTCAAGGCCTGCCCCGATGGTCTCAGGCGATCTGGACCGATTGGACCGCCTCTTCCAGTTCCTGAAAGCTCGGCATGTGTGAGTTGGGGACCATTTTGTGCCCGGCCTCGACGCTGACCTGCGGGGCATTGCCATGCAGATGCGCGACGATCACGGCGCGGATCACCTCGTAGAATTTCGCCTCTTCCTCCACGACGCCCTTCAGCCGCGCGGCGCAGGGCCCGACCATGCCATACGCCAGCAGCACGCCGAGGAATGTCCCGACCAGCGCCCCGCCGATCATCTCGCCCAGCACGGCGGGGGGCTCGTTGATGTGCGACATGGTCTTCACCACCCCCAGCACCGCCGCGACGATGCCCAAAGCGGGCAGCGCATCGGCGATGTTCTGCAGCGCGTGCGCGGGGTGCATTTCCTCGTGCAGGGTCTTCTTCAACTCCCGCGCCATCACATCCTCGATCTGGTTCGGGTCGTCTGCGTTCATCCCGACCATGCGCAGATAGTCGCATATGATTGTGCTGGCGTGATGGTTGCCGAGGATTTTCGGAAACTTCTGGAACGCGGCGCTTTCCGCCGGTTTTTCGATATGCGGCTCCAGCGCCATCGTGCCCTTGGTGCTGGCTAGGCGGGAGAAGAAATACAACAGGCTGAGCAGTTCCACGTAATCGGCCTTGTGAAAGCTGGCGCCTTTCATGATTTTGCCGAAACCGCCCATCGTGTGCTTCACGTCGTGCATGGAGTTGGCCATGGCGAAGGTGCCCATCGCCGCGCCGCCGATCGTCCACAGCTCGAACGGCATCGCCTCGATCAGCGGCTCGAGGCTGCCGCCGGATGCGAGGTAGCTGCCGAACACACAGATCAGCAGGAAGACCAGCCCCCCGATCGTCAGCATGGCAGCGTCATCGGTAGTCTTACCCTATGCAAGCGCAACAGCCCCATTACCGGTCCGGTGCCCGCGTGCCGCGCAGCACGACGATGGCGATGCGCCGGTTCGCGGCGGCTAGAGGATCGGCCGGCAATAGCGGATCGCGATCGGCGTTGCCGGTCACGTTGCGAATGCGGCTTTCGGGCAGGCCGGCCTCCACCAGCAGCCGGCGGGTGGCGTTGGCCCGCTCGGTGGACAGTTCCCAGTTCGAGCGTTCCCCGCCGCGAAAGGGGGTGGCGTCGGTATGCCCGGACAGCGAGACGGCTTCCGGCAGCTTGGCCAGCACCGGAGCGACCTTCTGCAGCAATTGCCTGGCGCGATCGTTCGGGACAGCGGACCCGGATGTGAACATCGGACTCCGCTCCTCGTCCAGGATTTGGATGCGCAGTCCTTCCGGTGTCAGGTCAATCGCCAGCTGGCCGGCCAATTCGGCCAGTGCCGGGTCCGCGCGCACGGCTTCCCGGATTTGTTCAGCCGCCGCCTCGAATTGTGCCTTTTCCGAACGTGCCCGCTCGGCGCGAATTTCCGCCTGGGTTGGCGCCCGGACCGCATCCGTTGCCCCAAAATCCGTTGGCGAACCGCTTGGCGCACCGGCACCCCGGTTGTCCGTGCCCCGCGCGCCTCCCGGTGAACCCTTTGGGACAGGGGTCAAAGTCGCGTGGATTGTGCCCAGTTGGTTCCCGGACCTTTCCTGGCTGGCCGTAGCGCCACCAGCGGCGGCGGCGTTTATCGTCATCTCGGACTTGGCCGGCACCGCATCGGCATCGGGATCATCCGACCGCACCCTGGATGGAGCTGCCTGCGCGGCTTCGGGAACGTCCTCCTCGTCGGCCTCGACCACCGGAGCCTTGCCGTGGGTGATCTGCACCGCGCCGCGATCGGATGCCAGCGAGCCCTTCACCGTGGCGCTGTTCCCCCCGAAGGGCTGGCCGGTACCCGAGGACGCGCGGCTCATGATATTGTTGGGACTGAAATAATCGGCCAATCCCTTGCGCTGTTCCTCGGTGGTTGCGTTCAGCAGCCACATCAGCAGAAAGAACGCCATCATCGCGGTGACGAAATCGGCGTAGGCGACCTTCCAGGCACCGCCATGATGCCCGCCTTCGACAATCTCTTCCCGGCGGATAACGATTGTCGGGCCCTTGCCGTTCTGCTTGTCGCCGCGCTTCGCCGCCATCCGCCAACACCCTGTTGCCCTGTTCGGTCAAACTAGGCGGGGGTTGCTTAATCGTGGGCTAATATCCCTCCGGCTTGCTGCGGGGCAAGTCGCGGCAGCACCACGATCGGGGTGCCCGTGTCGCGGACGCGCACCCGGTACAGCCGGTAGCCCTCGATCGGATCGCTGCCGTTGTCGCGGCTGACCCTGCCGATTTCGTCGATTTCGGCCCAGGGGGACCGATCCACATCATCGCCGCGGCGCAGGCTGCGTACCAGCAGGCCTTGGCGTTCGGTAACCGGCGCCCTTGGCAGGTTGAACAGCGCCCAGCGTTGCTCCGTGGCCAGGACAGGTAAGGTGATGGCCGGCTCGCGGGCAAGCCGGGCGGCGGTGCCATACTGGTCGGCAGCAATGAAGGCCGACCGGTCCTTTGCCGCCACCATCGCGATCTGTTCTGCCAGACCCGGCCAGCCCCGCAACAGCCGGGTGATCGGGTCCAGCCGTGCGGGCAGCGGGAAGGGCGACAGCGTGGCCTGCAGATACACCAGGGCGGTGATCCCGAACCCGAGTGCGAGGGCCGGCCGGAACAGCCGGCGCCAGACAGCGCCTTCCAGCCCGGCCGCGGCGATGGCGGCGGCAGGATAAAGGATGGCGGGCCAATTCCCCTGCACGCGGTCGCCGATCGCGTGCTGCACGAACACCGCGGTCGGCAGCAGCGTTAGCACCGCCAGAAGGGTCCAGGCCGGGTCACGCCCGCGCCAGGCCCGGCGGGCGGCCAGGCCAATTCCGCCGACGCAGAACGCGAACACCAATGGCGTCACCAATCCGGCCTGGCTGCCGAGCAACTCACCCAGAAAGGTCAGGGCCCGCTCCGGTGACCAGGAACCGACGCGGCTGCCCTGCTTGAGGAAACCGGCCCACCCATGAGCCTGATTCCAGAGGACCACCGGCGAAAACACCAGCCCGGCCAGAACCAAGCCGAGCCAGGGGGCGGGACGGGCCAGCCACGGCCGCATCGCCGGCGTCAGCAATAGCCAGACGCCGATACCGGCGCCGAGCAGTACGGCGGTGTATTTGCTGGTCAGAGCCAGCCCGACGGCCAGTCCGAGGACCCCGAACCAGGCGCCGCCACCGCCACCGCCGATGGCGATCCGCGCAAGCGCCCAAAGCGACATCACCCAAAAGAATAGCAGCGGCGTATCCGGCGTCATGATCACCGCGCCCGCGCCCACCAGCAGAGTCGCGTTCAGCAGCGTTGCCGCGCGCCATCCGGCCTGCCGGCCCGGCAAGAGCCGCTCCGCCGCATCCGCCAGCAGCAGTGATCCGGCCGCGACCGATAACGGCCCGAGCAGCCGCACGCCCAGGGCCGTGTCGCCCACTAGGAAAGTACCCGCCCGGATCCACAGCGCCACCATCGGCGGATGATCGAGATAGCCGGGCGCCAGCGCGCGCGACCAGACCCAGTAATACGCCTCATCCGGCGCCAACGGCGCCCAGGCGGCGACGATCAGGCGCAACACGGTCAGGCCAGCCAGGGCGGCCAGCAACAGCCCACGGCTCGGCGTGGTCAAGGTAGCCGCCGCAACGTCAACGCGCGCGCCACACCAGCGTCGCTGACACCGCGTAGTTCCACACAACGCCGATGATCGCGCCCGTCGCGCCGGCCAGCGTCCACCAGTTGGCGTGGCTTTCGTACATGGTGCGTGCGATGCCGACATTGGCGATGGCACCGATGCCGCAGACAACCATGAACAGCAGCAGCCCGCGCCACAAACGTGGCCCGCGCAGGCGCTGATCGCGGTACGTGATCTGGTTGTTGAGCTGAAAATTGAAAACCATCGAGACGATCGTCCCGGCGATCTGTGCCGTCGCGAAATCGACATCGGCGGTCAGCCGCGCCAGGGTCAGCACGGCCAGATGCACCAACACGCCGAGCAATCCGACAAAGCAAAATGACAGAAACCGCAGCGGCAAGAATCCGTCGAATATCTTGTCCAGCAACAGACCAGCGAACTGAACCAGCACCAGGACGTCGAGCTTGCTTTCCCCTGCCAGCCTGGGGTGGAACTGGCATGGGATCTCCCGCACACGCAGGGGGGCCGGCGCGCTCATCACCAAATCCAGCAGGATCTTGAACCCCTGCCCGGTCAGATGCGGCGCCAGTACTTCGAACGTCTCGCGCCCCAACATGAAGAAGCCGCTCATGGGATCGCTCAGGCGAACCGGCAGGAAGGCCTGGGCAAGCCGGATGCCGCCATCGGACAGCGTATGGCGCCAGCGCGAGGATAGCCCTGCATTATCGCCGCCTTCGACATGCCGGCTGCCGACCGCGAGGTCGAAATCACCGCTGCGCAGTGCCGCCAGCATGTCCGGCAGGCGCGTCTCGTCATGCTGCAGGTCGCCGTCCATCACGGCGATAAAGCGGGCGGAGGATGACAGCGCGCCCTCGATCACGGCCGACGCCAGCCCGCGCCGACCGATGCGGCGGATACAGCGCACGCGCGGGTCCGTCGCGGCGGCGCGCCGCACCTCGCCCGCCGTGCCGTCGGGGCTGTTGTCGTCGACGAAGATGACTTCCCAGGCGATGCCGGCCAGCGCGGTGTCCAGCTTCTGGATCAGCGGCACGACGTTCAGCCGCTCATTGTAGCAGGGCACGACAACGCTCAGCGTAGGCACGCCAATTGGGAGCACACGGAGGTCGGGGCTGGCGATCCCGGTTGACGCGTCAAGCTGGGCGGCCATGGAATAATCACTCATCCTGTCGAAATTGTCCGTCTCATCGCCGGCTGGCGTCCGATGAGGTGCCGGAAAGCCAGCGTCAGTTAATCCCCTGGCAGGAGCCGTCAAGCCTGCCTCGCGGCGCTCTCGCTATCGGGCAGGATCGCTTCGAACCGAACACCTAGCGCGAGGTCGGCGCAAAAGCCCTGTCCGTACCCAGGTTCGTGCCAGGTTCAGAACCGCTTTAGCAGCCGGTCGATGTAGTCCAGTTCCTCTTGAGGTCTGGAGCGTTCGGCGCCGCGGCGGCGGAGCTCCTCCTGGATCGCCTGGGCTCGCTGCCGCTCGCGTTCTTCCGGCACCCGCACATCCCCGCCCTCGTCGGCTCCGCTGGTGCCTTCGCCCGGCTGGCGGCCGAACGGATCGCGGTTGGCGCCGCGTCCAGGCGGCGTTCCGGCACGGCTGCGTGGGTTGCCACGATCCCGGCTGCC
>CAINEA010001073.1 GCA_903847525.1 uncultured Acetobacteraceae bacterium
CCCGGACCTTGCAAGGTCCGTGTAGGCCCTCCCGGCCTTCCCAACCAAATGGATGGATTCCAAAGGCTAGCCTTTGGTGGGAGTCCAGGGGGCAAAGCCCCCTGGCCTTGCTTCCTTTCCTCAACGCCGTCGCTTCGGCGCAGCGCCGGCGTCGCCGGCGTCGGCGGGTAGCTGTTCGCGCAGGACCTTGGCGGGGACTTCTTCCACTTCGCCGCGCTTGAGGTCGCCGAGTTGGAACGGACCATAGGCGATGCGGATCAGGCGGGTAACTTGCAGGCCGAGATGGTTCATCACCCGGCGGATTTCGCGATTGCGGCCTTCACGCAGCGACACGGTCAGCCAGGCATTTTCGCCTTTTTTGGAATCCAGGCCAGCCTCGATCGGGCCGTAGCGGGTGCCTTCGACGACGACACCTTTGGCGAGGGCGGCCAGTTCATTGGGATCGACCTCGCCGTGCACGCGCACGCGGTAGCGGCGCAGCCAGCCGGTGGCGGGCAGTTCGAGGCGGCGGGAGAGGCCGCCGTCGTTGGTAAGCAGCAGCAGGCCTTCGCTGTTCAGGTCGAGCCGGCCGACACTGACGACGCGGGGCAGCGTTGGCGGCAGCTTGGCGAAGACAGTGGGCCGATCCTCGGGGTCACGGTGGGTGGTCACCAGGCCGTCGGGCTTGTGGTAGCGCCAGAGGCGGGTACGCTCTGGCTCGTCGATCAGTTTGCCGCCGACGGTAACGAGGTCGCCCTGAGTGACGAAGGTGGCGGGATGTTTGATGACCACGTTGTTGAGGCGGACCTTCCCGCGCGTCAGCAATTCCTCCGCGTCGCGACGGCTGGCGACGCCGGCGCGGGCGAGCCATTTGGCGATGCGTTCGCCCCGTTCGGGTTGGGTTTGCTGCTCGTCCGGGAGGTTTTCGTCGGGTGCCATGGGGAGGTCACTCATGCGCGGCAGGCCGCGATCAGGGCATCGAAGATACGGCGGTCGCCGGGGTCGATGAAGAATTCCGGATGCCATGGCACGCCGAGACAGAAGCGGTAGCCGGTGTCCTCCACGCCTTCGATGACGGTATCGGGGGCGGTGGCGTTGACCACCGCGCGCGGGCCGGGGTCGGCGACGGCCTGATGGTGGGCGGAGTTCACCCGCATTTCTGCCGCGCCGACAATCCGGTGCAGCAAGGTGCCGGGCACGACGGCGATGGGGTGGCCGGGTTCGTGACGAGGGTTGGGCTGCTCGTGCTCCAGGGCATCGGCGACGCTATCGGGGATGTGCTGGATCAGGGTGCCGCCGAGCGCGACCGCGAGCAGTTGCTGACCGCCGCAGATACCGAGCACCGGCAAATTGCGCTCCAGCGCGCCGACGGTCAGGGCCAGTTCGGCGGCGGTGCGGCCTTCCTTCAGCGATACGGTGGCGTGGCGTTCGCCGGCGCCGTAAAGCGCTGGATCGACGTCGAAGGCGCCACCCGTGACAACCAGGGCGTCGATACTGCCGAGGTAGTCGCCAGCCAGGGCGGCGTCGTGCGGCAGGGCGATCGGCAGGCCGCCGGCGGCGATAATGGCATCGGCGTAGTTCTGCCGCAGCGCATACCATGGATATTTCGAATAGCCGCCGGGCTGCTCGCTATCGAGGGTAACGCCGATGATGGGTCGTTTTTCGAAGTTGGTCATACGCTGTTGCTAGACCTTGCGGGCACGTCCGGGCAAGAAGAACGGATGATTGCTCCGATGGAAATGGCACTTGAGGAAGCTCGCGCCGCCGCTGACCGGGGTGAGGTGCCCGTAGGCGCGGTGGTGCTTGGGCCGGATGGGGCCGTGCTGGCACGCGCCGGCAACCGGGTAGAGATGGATCGGGATGCGTCCGCCCATGCCGAGTTGCTGGCGATGCGGGCGGCGGCTGCGACACTCGGAGATCCTCGGCTGAGCGGCTGCGACCTGTTCGTGACGCTGGAGCCCTGCCCGATGTGCGCGCAGGCAGCGAGCTTCTTTCGCATTCGCCGACTGGTGTTCGGCGCCTATGACCCGAAGGGCGGAGGCGTGGAGCACGGGGCCCGGGTGTTCGAGGCGGCTTCGTGCCACCATCGACCAGAGATTGTCGGCGGGGTGCGGGAAAGCGATTCGGGGAACCTTCTGCGGGCGTTCTTCAGCGCCAGGCGGTAGCGGCGGTTTGTCAGCAGCGATGCGGCAGCGGGGCGAACTCGGTGATCTTGGCGTTGACCGTGAAGTCGCCGAAATCCATCTGCATGTCGTCGGCCACGCCGTTTTCCCAGTAGCGCATGCCTACCTGGTAATCCGGCGTTTGGGTGTCCGGCGCACGGTCGAAGAAGGCAAGCCGGACACGGGTGGAATAGAGGCCGGACAGATCGACATATTTGTTCGGCTGAGGCTTCTTCCAGTCGAGGATGGCGACCGAGCTGTCCTGCGCGCCGTCGTCGACAGTGCCATCGAACAGCGGGGCGGTGAAGAACTTCTTGCCGTCGCGGGCGGCGGCGATCAGCGCGACGGTATGCGCGGTCGGGAACAGCGTGCCGGGCGGCAGGGTCTTGGTGGTGTCGGTCGGGGTGGTGTAGTGCGCTTCGCCCGGGCCGCCGCGGCGGGAGAGTTTCGCGGTGCCGTCGGTCTGGCTGGTGATCGCGCCCTCGGTCATCTGCTTCATATGGAAGCTGAAGCTCAGGCCGTTCTTGGCTTCCCAGGTGGCGTAGTCCGATACCATCTCAATATCGTGGCCTTCATTATCGGTGACCATCATCCGCAGGCGCTGGCGAACGGTCCAGCCGTCGCACGCATCGATCACCTCGTAGCCCATGGTGCCGGCCGCAGCGACCACGTCGCCACGGCTCGACGGGTCGAGGGTCAGGGCATAGAGCGCGCGATGGGCCGCCATTTCCGGATGCATCGCAATATCCGGACGCGCCGCCGGAGATGCGGCCCGGACGTTCGCTGGCACAAACGCGGAGAACAGCAAGGCAAGACCCGCCGACAGGGCTATTGGGCGGGCGGAACTGAGGCGCATGCGAAGACTCCGGGAGACGATGAAGCTGAAGATAGGTAGGCGCCATTCCATGCGCCAGCGACGCGTTGAGCCTGGGCCCAACGCAACGGCGTTATTTTAACCGCCAGGCACACCCTTGGTCGTTGAATACTCGAAATGCAGGGCCTGGTCAGGGTGCACGATCGGATGAATAGCGTGGGCAGCCACCGCCGCTTCGGAAAACCCCTGCAGGATCAGCTTGAGCTTACCGGGATAGTGGGCGATGTCGCCGATAGCGAAGATGCCAGGCGTGGACGTGGCGCAGGTGGCGGGATCGATTTTCAGATGGCTGCGCTCCAGCGCCAGCCCCCAGGCGGCGATAGGACCGAGGTCCATCGACAGGCCGAAGAACGGCAGCAGCACATCTGCCGGAATTTGCCGTGTTTCGCCCTGAAGGGTGACGGCCTCGACATGGGTCAGCTTTCCGGCGTCGCCGTGCAGCGCGTGGAGCTGATAGGGGATCACCATCTCGATCTCGCCGCGTGAAGCGGCCGCGTCGAGCTTCGCGGCGGTTTCCGGGGCCGCACGGAATTTTGGCCTGCGGTGGATGACCGAAACCTTGGCGATGTCCTTCAGCGCCAGCGCCCAGTCCACGGCGGAATCGCCGCCGCCGGCGATCACCACGCGCTTGCCACGCAGATCCTCGCGTCGACGGACGTAATACTGCACCGCACCGGTGGCCTCAAAGGCGGGCAGGCCGTCGAGCGGCGGGCGGTTGGGGCCGAAGGCGCCGGCCCCGGCCGCGATGATCACGGTCTTGGCACGGATCGTGTCGTCCCGGTCGGTGGTCAGGGTGAAGCCGCCTTGCGCGCCTTCGAGGCCGGTGACACGGCGGCCCATCAGTCGGGGCGCATGGAACGGGGCGATCTGGCGTTCGAGCTGGGCGATGAGCTCGCCGGCCTCGATCGCGGGGTGGGCGGGGATGTCGTAGATCGGCTTTTCCGGATACAACGCCGCGCATTGGCCGCCGGTTTCGTCCAGCGCATCGACCAGCACGGCGCGCAGCTTAAGCATGCCGAGCTCGAAGACGGCGAACATACCCACCGGGCCGGCGCCCACGATCGCGACATCCGTGTCGATTGATTGTGTCATATGCGGCGCGTAGACCCGGCGGGGAATGGGATCAAGCTTTGTCATCGCCATGCCTGTTGTCGGGTGCCCGCCTGGCAGGGCAGATTAGACGCTCATGCATCCGCTTCCCCGACATATCGACCTGCCGGACCTCGCGGCCACGGAGCGGTTCGCCGCCGTTCTGGCGGGACTGGCACGGCCGGGCGATGCGGTTCTGCTGGAAGGGCCCCTGGGCGCGGGCAAGACCGCCTTGGCGCGGGCCTTCCTGCGCGCGGTAACCGGCGATCCGGCGCTGGAGGTGCCGAGCCCGACCTTTACCCTGGTGCAGGAATACGAGACGAAACTAGGTATCGTGCGGCATTTCGACCTATGGCGGCTGGACGGGCCGGGTGGACTGGAAGAACTGGGCTGGGATGAGGCACGCGACGGCATCGTGCTGGTGGAATGGCCTGAACGGCTGGGGGCGTTGCGCCCGGCCGATGCGATGGTGGTGACGCTGACGCCGTTGGAGGGGGACGCGAGGCGGGCGGAACTGTCCGGCTGGGAAGATCGTCTGTTCGCTGAAAAGTTGTTCGCATGAAACGGGATGCGCTGATCGCGTCGTTTCTGCGCCGGCTTGGCTACGGGGACGCCGTCGTGTCGCCCTTGGCGCAGGATGCCAGCTTCCGGCGATATTTGCGCATCACCGGCGGGCCACGCCCGGCGGTGCTGATGGATGCGCCACCACCCGAGGATATCGCCGGGTTCGTTCGCATCGACGCGCATCTGGCGGCGGCCGGGCTGTCGGTCCCGGAGATCCTGGGTGTGGACGAGGCGGCGGGGCTGCTGCTGGAGGAGGATCTCGGCGACGATCTGTTTCCGGCGGTGGCAGACTGGGAGTCGATGTTCGACGCGGCGGTGGATACGCTGGTGGCGATGCAGCGCGTGGCACCGCCCTCGGGGCTGCCGGATTGGCAGGCGCCGCAGATGTCGGCGACCGCGCAAGGCACGCTGCTGGATTGGTGGTGGCCGGCGATGTTCGGTGCACCCGCGCCCGAAGCGGCGCGGCGGGACCTCGCCCAAGCGCTGGGAGACTTGCTAGCGCCCGTCGCGGCCGGGCCGGTTGGCTTCGTGCACCGGGATTTCTTCGCCGGCAATCTCATCTGGCTGCCGGAACGGGATGGCATGCGGCGGGTCGGCGTGCTGGATTTCCAGGGCGCCGGGCTCGGTCATCCCGCCTATGACCTGGTTTCGCTAGTGCAGGATGCGCGACGGGATTTTCCGCCCGGGCTGCCCGAGCGCGCCGTGGCCCGATATCTGCGCGCGCGGCCCGAGTTGGACGGACCGGCGTTCGAGGTGGCTTTCGTTGCCTGCGCGGCACAGCGCCACCTTCGCGTGGCGGCGCAATGGGTACGTCTGGCCCGGCGCGACGGACGGCCCGCCTATCTGGCCTACGGGCCGCGCACCTGGCGGTTGCTGGGAGAGGCCTTGCAGCATCCCGCCGCGGCACCGCTCGCACGTGCTATGGATCGCTGGATTCCCATCGAACATCGCGCCAATCCGCCCGAGCCGGGCGCATAATGATCGAAAGCCACAGCATGAACCTGCGTCCCTCGAAAGCGATGGTCCTGGCCGCCGGCCTCGGCATGCGGATGCGTCCGTTGACGGAAACAACGGCCAAGCCGCTGCTGCCGCTCGCTGGCCGCACCCTGATGGACCACATCTTCGAGCGTCTGACCGTGGTGGATGTCGGCGATGTGGTGGTCAACGCGCATTGGCAGGCCGACAAGGTCGCGGACCATCTGGCCGCACGCGGGACCGCCGGATTCCCGCCCCGCACCACCCTGATGCGCGAGGCAACCCTGCTGGATACCGGCGGTTCCGTGCAGGCGGCATTGCCGTTGCTCGGGCCTGATCCGTTCTATGTGATCAACGGCGACGCCTATTGGCTCGACGGTCCCCGCCCGGCGCTGGCGCGGCTGGCGCAGGCCTTCGATCCGGCCGAGATGGATGGGGTGTTGCTGGTGCATCGCGGCTTCCATGTGCGCGCGGAGGTCGGGTTCGGCGATTTCGCGGTCGATAAATGGGGCAGGCCGAGCCGGCGCGGCGAGCGGCAGGTGGTGCCGTACATTTACGCGGGGGTGCAGTTGATCTCCCCGGCGTTGATGCACGGCATGCCGGAGGCACCGTTCAGCATGAACCTGGCCTGGGACCGCGCAATCGAGGCCGGACGGCTGCGCGTGGTGGTGCATGACGGGCTGTGGTTCCATCTGTCCACGCCCGACGATCTGCACGAGACCGAGCACATGCTCCACTCGCCCGCCTATGGCGAGGCGCGCTGGCCGATCTGACAAATTGAACCTTTTCACGGTTCCCGCCCATTCGTCCTTCCTGGATGCCATCGCGGCGGAATGGTTGCGTATGGACCCGGTCGAGGTGCCCAACGGCGTGATCCTGCTGCCGACGCGCCGGGCGGCGCGCTCGCTGGCGGAGGCGTTCCTGCGCGTGTCCGGCGGCCGGCCGCTGCTGCTGCCGCGGATCGTCGCGCTCGGGGCGCTGGACGAGGCGCCGCTGACGCTGGCCGGGGCGCTCGACCTGCCGCCTTCGGTCGATCCGGCGCGGCGGGCGGCTGAACTGTCCCGGCTGATCCTGGCGATGGGCGGCGCCAACGGCGCGCCGACGGCGGCGGACGCGGCGTGGAAGCTGGCGGTGGAACTGGCGCGGCTGATGGACGAGGCCGAGCGGGCGGAGATCGACCTCGCCGTGCGGCTGCCGGATGCGGCGGAAGCTGATTTCGCCGAACACTGGAACCAGACACTGAACTTCCTGCGGATCGTCACGGACGCCTGGCCGGAATGGCTGCAAGCGGAGGGGCTGATGAACCCCGCTTCACGCCAGGTCGCGCTGCTGGATGCGCAGGCCGCCGCATGGCAGGCTGAGCCGCCGCCCTTTCAGGTGCTGGCCGCGGGTGCC
>CAINEA010001074.1 GCA_903847525.1 uncultured Acetobacteraceae bacterium
CCCGCATCGGAACCAGATTGGGAATCGGGCGGCGGCAACGACATGGGAAGCTTGACTCATGCCGCGACTCGCGTGTCAACCGTCGATCAGCGATCGACTACCTGGGCAGTTACGATTATTCAACCATTGCAGCGGGGGATCTGACGGAAACCGACGCCTACTCGATGCAGGGCGCAGCCCTGTCCTCGATGTCGAACCGGCTATCGTATCAGTTTGACCTGCGCGGGCCGAGCCTGACCGTCGATACCGCCTGCTCATCCTCGCTGGTGGCGCTCCATCTGGGTTGCGAGGCGTTAAGGCGCTCGGAGATCCCGGTCGCCCTGGTGGGTGGCGTCAATCTGCTGCTGGCACCGCATTCCTTTGTCGGCTTTTCGCGGGCGACGATGCTGTCGCTCCGCGGCCGCTGCCAAGCATTCGATGCCAAGGCGGACGGTTATGTGCGGGCCGAAGGCGGTGGCGCGGTACTGCTGAAGCCGCTCGAAGCAGCCGTCGCCGATGGCGATCCGATCCGCGGCGTGATCCTGGCATCCGGTGTCAATTCGGATGGACACACCAACGGGTTTTCGGTGCCCAGCACCCTGGCGCAGGAGCGCCTGATACGTGAGGTGCATACCCGAGCCAAGATAACACCGGACGATGTCAGTTATTTCGAGGCGCATGGCACCGGCACGCCAGTCGGCGATCCGCTCGAAGCCAATGCCATCGGCAAGGCGGTGGGGCAGTATCGCCGGTCGCCACTACCGATCGGGTCGGTCAAGAGCAACATAGGCCACCTGGAGGCCGCCAGCGGCATGGCCGGCCTGATGAAGCTGATCGTTTCGTTGGGGAGACGCGAAATTCCCGCCTCCCTGCATTTCGAGACGCCGAACCCACATATTCCCTTCGCCGCTCTAGGCCTCGACGTTGTCAGCGCGCCACGCCCGATGATTGCTGGTACCGCTGGCTTTGTCGCGGGACTGAATTCGTTTGGTTTTGGCGGAACGAACGCGCATGTCGTGATGGCGGCCCCGCCCGAATCACGTACTGCGAAGGTTGCCGGCGTGCACCGAGTCTCACCGGCGCGAAGTTTGCCCCCGCTGCTGATCTCGGCCCGCGCACCGGAAGCCCTGAGGAGCCTCGCCAAAGTCTGGCGAGACATGCTGGCCAGCAAAACGCCGGAGATGCTGGCGCCGCTGCTACGCGGCGCCGCAAGGCTGCGCGACCATCACCCCCATCGTCTGGCAATTCCCGGCTCAACGGCCGCCAAAATGGCAACCGCGGTATCGCGATGGCTGGATGAAGGACCTGCGCTGGGATCGGACCAAGCACCCGAATCGGGGCATGCGGTGCAGGGCAAGGTCGCGTTCGTGTTCTCTGGCAACGGCAGCCAATGGCTTGGCATGGCCAGCGACGCGATGGCCCACAATGCGCCGTTCCGCAAGATGCTCAACGCCGTCGATGCGGTTCTGGCACCGAAGCTCGGTTGGTCGGTTATGGACCGCCTGCGGCAACCAACGAGCGACGAGGATTTGCGCAACACGGCGATCGCGCAGCCGATGCTGTTTGCCGTCCAACTTGGCTGCGTCGCGGCGCTACGTGCGCAGGGTGTCGTCTCGGATGCCCATGTTGGCCACAGCGTCGGCGAGGTTGCGGCGGCCTGGGCGTCAGGCGCGCTCACACTGGCGCACGCGGCCGACATTATCGTCGCGCGCAGCACGGCGCAGCAGACGCGCCATGGCGTGGGCCGCATGGCCGTGCTGGGTCTCGGGGCCGAGGCCGCCATGGAAGCGATCGCGCGCATCGCCCCGTCCCTGGCGCTCGCCGCGATCAACTCGGTTCGCTCGGTGACCGTCGCCGGAGAAGAACCGGCATTGGCGAAGCTGAAACGCCATGCTGTGGCGATGGGGTGGACGTTTATCCCCTTAGACCTCGACTATGCCTTTCACAGCCAACTGATGGAGCCGATCCGCGAAACACTGTTGGCCAGGCTGGCCGGAGTGACCTCCCGCCCGGCTAAGAAAATGCTGGTGTCCACAGTCACCGGCCGGCAGCTGACCGAACCGACAACGGGCGGCGAGTACTGGTGGCGCAATGTGCGCGACCCTGTGCGCTTCAGTGACGCGGTTGAGACGCTGATCGCGTCTGGGATACGTATATTTATCGAGATCGGGCCCCTTCCCGTTCTGCAATCCTATTTGCGGGAAGCGACGACGCGTAGCGCGCCGCCAGGACGCGTGCTTGGCACCTTGAGCCGCGCCGAGGCTGACGGCGATCCTTTCGCGGCGATCGCAGCGCGCTGCTACGTCGCCGGTTGCAGCCTGACCGACGCGTCCGCGTTCCATGGACCGGCCACTTCACGCGGCCTGCCGCTCTATCCGTGGCAGCGCGAGCGCTTCTGGCATGAACGGGGCCACGACGCTCAGGAACTTATCGCACCGCTCCAGGACCACCCTCTGCTCGGCTATCGCGAGACAGCGGCGCCGGAGGCCTGGTTCAACCATCCCTCGACAGAGACCGATCCGTGGCTGGCCGACCACGTCGTCGACGGCGCCGCCGTGATGCCGGCCGCCGGGTTGATTGAAATGGCCTTGGCCGCTGGACGGGCGCTCTATCCGAATGCTGCCAGTCTCGAACTTCGCGATCTGGAGATCACACGCAGTTTGACCCTGGAGGCCAACCCGGTCCGTGCCGTGACATTGCGTGTTGAGCCTGATCGGAACGGTTTCACCATCGCCAGCCGCGCGCGCCAGTCTGATGATGCGCCCACCATCCACGCCACTGGTCAGGTGCTTCGCAGTATGGGTCTTGAAGGGAGCTTTGACAGGTCTGCCAGGTCGGTAGAATCCCTTGTGGAAGAGGTGACCGAGATCAGCGCGGCGTCGATCTATCAGACCGCCGCTGCATTGCGGCTGACCTATGGTCCGGCGTTCCGCACGGTTCGCCGCGTGCTGGTATCGGGGGCGGAGCGGGCCGTCGTCGACCTGGACGATCGCGGTGCAAACCGTGTCGCGGAGCGTTACCTGATCGACCCCGCGCTGGTCGATGGAGCACTTCAGGGCCTTATCGGACTTGCGGCAACCCAGGCGTTCGGACCGGAACGCTGCGCCGTGCTGCCCTGGCGATTTGGCCGAGTACGATTGCTACGCACCGACGGCGCGGTACCCGTTCAGGCACGACTCCACCTGCGCCACCGAGGCACCCGCTCGCTGTTGGCCGATATCGCCCTGATCGATGTCAAGGGCGCGGTCGTTATGGAACTGCTGGAGTGCTGGTTCGCCGCGGTCGATCTCGGTACGGTCCCGGCCAGTACCGAACGGATGGTCTGGACCGCGCTTGTGCCAAGCCGCACGCAGCCGGGGGATGCTTCCGGGGATCTTCTGGATCTGTCGCTGGATGCCATCGTGGCGGCGGATGGGGTGCCGGAGACCGCCTTGCTGGCCGACGCCATGCTTGGACTGGCCGCTCATGCCGCCATCGAGACGCTGCTAACCGATGGCCGGCGCCTTCTGTTGCCAGGGGATAACGGGCTTCTGCACGATACGTTGGGCTGGCTGGAACAGGATGGCCTGGCGGTTCGCGATCACGGGGCTTGGCGCATCGCAACAGCGGTGGATCAACCTTCATGGCAGCATGTTTGGCGTAACTTGTGGTTTGACGTACCGGGAGCGGCGGCCGATGCGGCACTGGCCGGCGCAATGGCGAACGCGTTGTCCCGAGTTCTGTCGGGCAGCCGCGCGGCGGCGCCGGCCGGCCCGGTCACGCTGGTCAATCAGATGCTGTTCGCCTCGCCAACCGGCGCGGGCGCGATCGATGCGCTGCTTGCGGCCGTTTTGGCCTGGATTATCCATTGGCCGGCAGAACGGCCGTTGCGGGTGGGAGAATTCGGCATTGGCTCGCCAAGCGTCACCCGCCGTCTGGTGGAAGCGATCGCGCGGCATGTGCCGGTGTTGCGCTATGTCGTTCTGGCACAGGACGAGAAAGCGTTGGCCGGTGTCGCCGACCTCGTGGCTGCCCGTCCCGGCGTTATCGGGCGGCTTTGGGACCGGCATGGCAATGATGAGGTTTTCGACCTGGTCCTAGGACTTTATCCATTTTCGGCACCGTGCTTAGCCGCAACAACACCGGCCGAAGCTGCTGCACTTCTTGCGCCGGGCGGCCATATGTTGGCGGTCGAAGCGATGCCCAACCGAATTTGGCAGTTGGTTTTCGGTGCAGAGCAAACCCACATCCGGAACAGGCCGGTCCTGCCACCTGTTTGGCAAGCAGAACTTGAAACCGCCGGATGCGCCCACACGCGCGCTTTAGTCATTGCCGGTGGAGAACTCTGGCAAGCGGCACTGATCGGTGCCTGGCGAGGCCCGGAGGCGTCAGCCGGGAGTACGACCGAGAGGCCGCGATGCGCTCTGATCGCCGCCGCCGGTGACGGTTTGGCCGCTGCGCTGGCGCGCATTACGGACGGTCCGCTGTGTCGCGATTTTGCCGTCCTAAACGATCCGTTACTGCTGTCAGCGTTACAGGAGTTATCAGCCGAACGCGACATTGCCATCCTGTTGCCTGGCTGCATCAATGCTACTGCACCGCTTGCCGCTTGCCTTGCGACACTCGCGTTGCAATTGCCGGTCCTGGGCGGTCGTGGCACCGAACGTATCTGGCTGGTGACGCGTGATGTCGGTACCGGCGCACCTGCCGCCGCCGCGCTGCTTGGGCTGCTCCGCACACTCGCGAACGAGGCGCCGGAATTGAACTGCCGGCTGTTGCGGCTCGATCCGGCACTGCCGCACGAGGCCGCCGCGCGGCTGGTGGCCGCCGAATTGGCAGCGCCAGATGACGAACGCGAAGTGGTCCTGGGAGCGTCCAGTCGCCGTGTTCGGCGCCTTCGCCGCGGTAAGCCGCTTCGCGACGCAGACCAAGCCGGCGCAACCCGGCTGGTGGTGGACCGGCCTGGGTTGCTCGCCTCGTTGCGGTGGGACCGCTTCGACCTGCCCCCCCCCGGCCGGGGCGAAGTAGCGATCCATGTCAAGGCGGCCGGCCTCAATTTCCGTGACCTGATGTGGGCTCAGGGCTTGCTGCCGGAGGAAGCCCTGATCGGCGGCTTCAGCGGCGCGTCGCTCGGCCTTGAATGTGCCGGCGTGGTGACCGCGGTCGGCCCAGGTGTGGTGGACCTGACGCCCGGCGCGCGCGTCATCGCGGTCGCGCCGGCGGCGTTGGCCAGCCACGTTGTTACGCAGCGGCGCGCCGTTCTGCCAATGCCCGATGACATGGATATGAACGAGGCAGCAACCGTCCCCGTGGCTTTCATGACCGCTGTTTACGCGCTGGGTCACCTGGCCAACCTCGCGCCGGGCGAGCGCGTGCTGATCCATGGCGGCCTCGGCAGCCTCGGTCTGGCCGCCATTCAATACGCGACGCATCGTGGCGCCGTGGTCTATGCCACCGCCGGCTCGGAGCTACGGCGCGACCTGCTGCAATTACTCGGCATTGCCGGCGTGTTCGACAGTCGTAGCTCCAGTTTTGCCGACGACGTCATGGCGGCGACCGGCGGCGAGGGCGTCGATGTCGTACTGAATTCACTGAGCGGGGTGCTGATGGAAAACGGCCTGCGCGTGCTGCGTCCGTTCGGCCGCTTCATCGAGGTCGGCAAGCGGGATCTGTACGGCAATACCAGGGTCGGCTTGCGCCCGCTGCGGCACAATATTGCGTATTTCGCGGTCGATGCCGACGAACTGGCAGCCCAGCGCCCGGCTCTGGCCACGACGATCTTCGCCGAGATCACCGCGTTGATGGCCGACGGGCGACTGCGAGCCCTTCCCTATCGCCGCTATGGGTCCGAGGATGTGGTGGATGCGTTCCGCCAGCTGCAGAGCTCCGGGCATCTGGGCAAGATCGTGCTGACACCGCCGCGGGTCACGGCGCGGCGCTCCCCACTCGTGGCCACACCGCCGGCGTTTGCCGTTAGCCCCGACCGGACATATGTTCTGAGTGGCGCGATCGCCGGCTTTGGACTGGAAACGGCGCTGTTCCTAGTGCGCCATGGCGCCCGTCATGTGGCACTGTTGGGGCGGCGCGGCATGCGCACGCCCGGCGCCGAAGACGCGCTGCAACGCTTGCGGTCGCTTGGCGCGGAGGCGAGCGTCTTTGCCTGCGATGTGGCTGATGAGGACAGTCTTGCGGCGACGCTAGCAGGCATTCGCGCCGACATGCCGCCAATCGGTGGCGTGGTCCATGCTGCCATGGTGCTGGACGATGGCTGGGCGAAGGACCTCGACGCCGACAGGTTCGCCGATGTCCTGCGTCCGAAACTCGGCGGCGCCGAATTCTTGGACCGACTAACTCGCACCGACGATCTGGATCTGTTCGTGCTCTTCTCCTCGATCACCACGGTGCTCGGCAATCCGGGCCAGGCCAATTATGTGGCGGCCAATGCCGCCATGGAAGCCGTTGCCGAACGCCGCCGCGCCGAGGGGCTGCCGGCGCTGGCCGTGGCCTGGGGGCCGATCGGCGATGCGGGTTACCTGACGCGAACGACGCGGGTCAGCAAGGCGCTGGAACAGTTGCTCGGCAAGGCGCATATGTCGGCCGCGACAGCGTTGGAAGCCTTGCCAGCGCTGGTAGCCAGTGGCGTAACGGTTTGTGGCTTGGCGGATCTGCACTGGGAAGCATTGGCCCGCCAGATGCCCGGGCTGCGCGCCCCCTTGTTGGCGGAAATGCCGTCGGACGACCAGATTGAGGCCTCTGGCGACGAGATGCGGCTATTGCTGGCGACGCTCTCGCCGGAGGCCGCCGCCGCTGCTGTCCTGCAGGTGCTGTTGAACGAAATATCCGCCATTCTGAAGATCGATGCCGCCCGGATAGATGCCGACCAGGTCATCGCTGAACTGGGCATGGACTCACTCACTTCGATCGAGCTGTGCACCGCTCTGGAGGCACGGCTGGGTATGGAAATCCCCATTTCCGTGCTGGCCAGCGGCGGCACGCTGCGGGCCATGTCGGCCAGCATCGCGCGCCTGTCGGCTGCTCCGGCGCCTTCTGACCCGGTGGCCAGCCGTATCCTGCAGTTTGAGGCCCCCGACGACCAGCGTTGGATCGAGGCAGCGCAATGAGTGATAGGGGCGTGGACGGCCGCTCGTCGCTGTTCGGGCTGGGTGCGGCGGCCCGGTCGCAGATACTCGCGCGGCTTGCCGGCCAGCGACAGGCGGCCCCTCCGCAACCAGCTCCTACCCCCCCGCGCCTGAGCCTCGGCGACGCCGCAGTGCGCGAGGATATTCGGATAATTCGGGAAGCCGGCGCGGTGCTGAATATCGACAACCCGTATTTTCGGCCGCATGACGGCCTGGCTGGTGCCGAAACGCGCATCGGCGCACGGGATCTGCTTAATTTCGCCTCGTACAATTATCTTGGGCTGAACGGTCATCCGACTGTGGTCGCGGCGGCCAAGGCGGCGATCGACCGCTACGGCACTTCGGTATCGGCCAGCCGTATCGTCTCGGGTGAGCGCCCGGTGCACCGGGAACTGGAAGCAGCACTCGCCGAAATATACCGCGCAGAGGAGTGCCTGGTGCTGGTCAGCGGGCATGCCACCAATGTCACCGTGATCGGTCATCTGGTCGGACCCAGGGATGCCGTGGTGCATGATGCGCTCGCCCATAACAGCATCGTGCAGGGAGCGAAGCTGTCCGGCGCGCGGCGCCTGTCGTTTCCGCACAACGATCTCGATGCACTCGATCGCTTGCTGGCCGGACTGCGCGGACGCGCGCAGCGCCTGTTGGTGGTGACCGAGGGTCATTACAGCATGGACGGCGACATTCCCGACCTGCCGCGGTTGATCGCGATCGTGCGTCGCCACGGCGCCTATCTGATGGTGGACGAGGCCCATGCACTGGGTGTGCTGGGCACAAACGGCGGCGGCATTGCCGAGCATTTCGGCATAGATCCACGGGAGGTGGATATCTGGATGGGCACGCTGAGCAAGACGCTGTCTGCGTGCGGCGGTTACATCGCCGGCAGCCGTGACATCGTGGAGTATCTGCGCTGTACCGCACCCGGATTTCTGTATTCGGTCGGCCTTGCCCCACCACTCGCCGCTGCGGCGCTGGCCGCTCTCGGCATGATGCGCGCCGAACCCGAGCGTGTGGCTCGGTTACGGGTGAATGCTCAAGCGTTCTTGAAGGCCGCGACCGCGGCCGGACTGGATACCGGCACGTCGCTTGGCGCGGCCCTCATTCCGATAATTGTCGGCAGCTCCATCGGCGCCACCCGCGCGGTGGACCTGCTTTTCCAGCGTGGTGTGAACGTGCAGCCAATCCTGTATCCGGCGGTGGCGGAACGAGCCGCCCGGTTGCGGTTCTTCGTCTCGGCAATGCATACGCCCGAGCAGATCGAGCGGGCCGTCCGCGAGACCGTGGCAGCAGTGCAGGAAGCCCGGGCGGCCAAGGTGACGATCTCGGCGCTGGCGCTGGCTTTGGAGAGAAAATAGAATGGCTGGATGGTCCACGCATCCCGAACGGGGACGAAACGGAATTAACCCTTACTCAGTCAATCGAAGCGTCGATATTGATTATCGCACCCCCATCCATTTCGGGAATGTGCGGCCATATTGTCTAGGTAAGCGCTCGGCGCGAAGCTACAGAACGCACGCACCCGACATCATGAGGAAACGGGCCATATGCGGAATCTAGGGCCAGAAGCCGCGAAAGCCCACGCGCGACGCGTCTCAAGCGGATTCTATGATCGCTTCCTATCCGGCAGCGCTATCCTTGACATCGGCTATCGTGGAACGACCCCAAATGCGGACGCCATCACCGAAGCCGCGATTGGCATCGATCTGGACTATCCAGGCTACGACGGCCGCCAACTACCGTTTGCAGACGGCAGCCAGGATGCCGTGTTCGCCAGCCATGTGCTCGAGCATATTACTGACTACAGGAACGCTCTATCGGATTGGTACCGCATCGTCCGGATAGGCGGCTTCATCATCATTTGCGTTCCACATCACTATATCTACGAGCGCCGACCCACCCTCCCCTCGTTGTGGAATCCCGATCACAAACGAACATACACCCCGCAGACCCTGTTGGCCGAGATCGCCGTCGCACTCCCAGAAAATAGCTACCGGATTCGTCACCTCGCAGAAAACGACGAAGGCGTTGACTACACGCTTCGCCCAGATCAGACCCCAGGCGAGGGCAGCTACGAGATTGAAATCGTCCTCGAAAGGGTTTCTATCGCCGCCTACACCGAGTTACTCCGTCGCGGTATTCGCATGGAGCATCATCTGGCGGAACTTCACAATGAGATGATCGACGGGTTAATGGCGTGTGTCGCAGGCGACCTGCCCCTAGCGACACTCGATAGGTTGGTCAGCCGATTCCGGACCTTTCCGCCCTGGTTCAGGGTCACTGAAGCGCTACGTGGCCTAGACACAAAAGAGCTAGACGTCATCAAAATCGTCAATGGATTGCTTAGACATGTCGACGTGGACGAGGTTTGGTATCTATCGATGAACTCGGACGTTGCCGCAGCGTTAGAACAGGGATCTCTGCAGTCGGCAGCAGAACACTGGCGGCAACGGGGATATTTCGAAGATCGCGTCCCTTGCTGGTAAATATATATGAATAGTACGCGGACCTTGAACGATGCATGACCTTGGCATGAATATCCGTAATACGCTAAAAACTACATCTGGGGGTTCGAGTGGCCGCCCGGCAACCTGATCGATCTACTGTTGCAAGGACAGACGGACGGCATGCCACGCCTCTTTCGTGGGACGTACCTGCAAGTTCGGAACGGTCTGAGGAGTATCGTCGTGACCCGCCATAACGCTCGCCCCAGGTGGTTAATGCGACGCCCACATATTACGCAGCCGGATTCGAAAGCCAGCAGCGATACGCAGGCTAAACCAATCATTGATCTCGCCTCAGCAGAGATGCTTGCTGACGCCGACGCAGCCCGGGATGTTCACGATTGGGCGGCGGCGGCGGCGAAATACCGGGAATATTTAGCGCAACAACCCCAGGCAGGGGGTGTTTGGGTACAATTCGGCCACGCCCTTAAGGAGTTAGGGAATCATCCGGAGGCCGAAACCGCGTATCGCCGGGCAATCGCCCTTATGGCTGATCCCACCGACCCGGAGCTTCACCTTGCCCACATGTTGAAAGATGCCGGCCGTACGACGGAGGCGCGCGAATTATTGGAGAAGATCGAACGCGCCATGAAAGGCAAGATTGGCGGCCCAGGTCAGCCGCCGGCTGATATCCTGTTGGTTCTTGGAGATCTGGCGCGGGATAATCGAGACTGGCTCGCTGCCGCCAAATACTACGAGAGCTATTTGGGCCTCCGTCCCCAGGCCGGTGAGATATGGGTTCAGCTTGGGCATGCGCGCAAGGAAATTGGCAATTTCGGTGTAGCGAAAACCGCTTATCAGAAAGCCTGCAACGCCGATCCCAACTCGATGGATGCGCTCGAACACCTTTCCAGCCTAGCCAGACGCCTAGAGGATGTCGATTGCGCGGCGCAAGCCTATGCTCGGACGTTGGAGATAGATCCATCCGCAACCCGACCGTATTTGGAATTGGTGGCGATGGGTTGCCGTGACCTCGCTTATGCAAGTGTCATGCGAACCGCCCCGATAGCTGTGCCGACCATTCGGATCGATCGGGAGCAGGCCGACAACTCGCTCGCGATTTTTACCATCGCTTGCAACAACTATCTCTCCAACGTCCGAACCTTCGTTCAGAGTGCCCGCCGGCAGTATCCCGAAGCGAGAATCTTTTTTTGCCTGGCTGAACGTTCCATCGACCCGCTTCTAAGCTATCCACAGGACTGCGAGATCGTCCTGGCAGGCGAACTCGGTATCCAGCGCTTCGCGGATTTTTCCTTCCGATATGATGTTATGGAATTCAATACGGCGTTGAAGCCCTTCATGTTCCGGTTCCTGACCGAGACATTACGCTTTGAAAGCATCCTCTATTTCGACCCGGACATTGAAATATTCCACCGCTCCGAGGGGATATTGGATGCACTTCATCAAGGTGCATCATTCGTTTTGACCCCCCATTTAATCAAACCTGCAGAGCTACGTGGCGAACCGGACGACGTCTCAATCATGCGTAGCGGCGTTTTCAATCTTGGCTTCATGGCGGTGGGCCGTAACGAGGAGTCAGCACGACTGCTTCAATGGTGGTCCGATCACCTCCAGTTCCAATGCATCAATGAGCCCGATACAGGCATTTTTGTTGATCAAAAGTTCATTGATTTGCTTCCGTGCTTTGCCGACCATGTTGTCATCCATCGCAATCCCGCGACCAATGTAGCCTACTGGAACCTGAGCGAGCGCTGCTTGACCACGGGCCCGGATGGATGGGCTGTCGACGGATTTCCCCTCGAGTTCTTTCACTACAGTGGCTTCGACCTACGTAAACCACGGCGGCTTTCCAAGCACACGCGGCTGTTTTCCTCCGTGACCGGCGACCTCGCCACCCTGTTGGCATCCTATGCCGAAAAACTCCAGGCCAACGAAGATTCCTACTCACGCCATTCGGCGTATTCGTTTGGCTATTTCTCCAATGGCAGCGAAATCTCTAAGCATATGCGCGCCCTATTTCGTCGCCGCCACCTCGCTTGGCTGACCGACCCGTTCGAAACCTTTGAAATGGCGCTTCATGCGCATGAAGGCAACGATCCTCTTTCTCGCCTAACCCGATATGTTTGGGACCAATCGGCGTGGCTGCAAAGTGCCTTCGATCCCCAATCGGCTGATGGACGGAAAGGTTATGCAAAATGGTTCCTGTTTACGCACTTTTCTCAGCCAGTTTTCTTGACTGATCGTTGTCCCGCTCAAACATAAACCTGTTTACGCACTTTTCTCAGCCAGTTTTCTTGACTGATCGTTGTCCCGCTCAAACATAAATATCGGCCAGCTTGAGCAACCGGTATGGCATGGGCGTGGTGCGGACGCCTGCCCAGAGAAGCCGCGGCATCATAGCG
>CAINEA010001075.1 GCA_903847525.1 uncultured Acetobacteraceae bacterium
CGCTATGATGCCGCGGCTTCTCTGGGCAGGCGTCCGCACCACGCCCATGCCATACCGGTTGCTCAAGCTGGCCGATATTTATGTTTGAGCGGGACAACGATCAGTCAAGAAAACTGGCTGAGAAAAGTGCGTAAACAGGTTCTCCTTTGAAGACTTCTGGCTTACTGTGGTGGTCATCGGTTTGCATCCTGTTCTGAGGCCTTCGGGGCCGTCGGCACGACAAAGACGGGGCTTGCATTTCATCGTCTCTTTCCTGCCCAGGTACCGATTTCGATGCGGGCCGCGTGGAATCGGACCACCAATCTCTGAAGAAAACTTACGTTAAGTTTGGTCACTGGAATGTCCGTATCTTGTAGGCAAACTGTCGGTATTTTGCCGGACATGCGTTATTTTCATGACCCGCCGTCATCAAATCGGGGCGCTCTGTCAGTCAAATGGCTTACATACTTGAAGCGTACCTGCCCTTACACTGATTAAGTAAGGTTTGGTTTCAGTTCGAACCCTGTCAATAACCTGGTATTTCCGGGGCATCGCGGGAATACCGGAAACATTGACCAATGCCGACCATTTCAGGTCTACCCGCGCATAATCGTATCGCATGACAATTTAACTGGATCGGCGGCAAACGTGCACGTGCATACCCGACGTTACAATGTAGGCCACGTTGTCCTATCAGAGATTAAAATGAGATCAGGTCGTCGTGCCGGCGTGCCGTTGCGGGCCCGTGATGCACGTCCGCTGTGTGCCGCGGCGCATTTGCGATGAGCGCCATGGAACACGGGCATCGATCGAAGGATGCCTGGCCTTTGGCGGTGGGATGGCAAGAGTTGCAAGCGCAGGTTGCGGAAACACGCCGGGAAATCCGCGATTTGGCATGGACGATCCGTCCACCGGTGATCGATGAACTGGGCTTCGAGGGAGCCGTACGGCAACTCCTGATCAACTGGGACGCATGCACGAATCTCAAGTTCGCCCTGCACGTGGCGTTGGATCACAGGCGCATGGGTGCTTTGGATGAAACCAGGGCCTACTGGGTACTGCAGGAAGCGCTGGCCAATATTATCCGATGCACAAATGCCACGCAGGTAGACGTCATTGTGGCGGCCACGGAAAATCGGCTAAATATCATCATCGACGACGATGGCCGTCGGTTTCCGCGTGCCTTCGGCGCGGATGACGTGCCTGAGCACCAAATCGCTCTCCCAGGCATGCGGGAAAGCCTGGCCCTGCTGGGGGGTTCCCTGGAGATTGAAGCATCTCCTGGCAAGGGAAGAACCTTGTTCATCTCTATTCCGCTATCTTAATTCTGTTTTTATCCTGTTTTCTGGGGCGCTATGCAAGTTTCCAATTCCACGCGGGTGTTCATCGCCGATGACCATCCGCTGGTTCTAGAGGGTATGAAGGCGCTGATCGAGGCGGATTCCGGCCTTGAATTGATCGGCCAGGCCCGGGATGGAGTCGCGGCCCTGCAGGGGGCCATCGAGTTGCAACCCGATGTGGCGGTGCTGGATCTGTCCATGCCCGGATTGAACGGGATCGAGGTCGCCGAGCGCTTGCTGCAGGTATATCCCGCATGCCGGGTCCTGATGCTCACGGTGCATGAGGATGCCGCCTATCTGCGCAAGCTGCTGGACCTCGGTGGCGCCGGATTTCTGTTGAAGCGCTCGGCAATGGCGGAGCTTTGCCGGGGGATCCACGCGGTGGCGGCGGGTGGCGTCTACCTCGATCCGGCGATCGCGGGGCTGGTGCATCGTCCAAACTCCCACCCAGAAAAGACCGATGGCAGTTTCCCCGCCGTGGCGGATTTGAGCGCGCGTGAAAAAGAGGTGCTGCGGCTGACCGCACTGGGGCACAGCAACAAGATGATCGCCAATGAGCTGCATATCGGCGGCAAGAGCGTCGATACCTACAAGGCTCGGGCGATGTCGAAGCTGGGCTTCACCAACCGGGTCGAGGTGGTGCGGTACGCGGTAAAGAATGGCTGGCTGGACGAGGAATAGACCGTGTCCTTTTGGAACAGCTGAAACTGCTATCGAGCGATATCAGCCCGACCGGAATCGCGAAGCGATCTTAGGCTGATGAAATGGCTCGTTAAAATTTGGTCGGAGCGTTTTCACTTTTCGTGAAAACGCTCTGGTCTGGGCGGGTGTTCAATCCGCCTAGCGGAACCTGGATGAACAGCGTCGTGCCCTTGCCCGGCGCTCCCTCGATCTCCAGCGTGCCGCCGATCAACGCCAGCCGCTCCTCCATGCCCTTCAGCCCGAGACGCCCCGGGGGGATGTTGACCGGCATGCCGAGCCCATCATCGTCGATCACCAGCCGCAAATGGCCGTGGGAGACACCGATGGTGATCCCCACGCAACTGGCGGCGGCATGCTTGGCCACGTTGGTCAACGCTTCCTGGACAATGCGATAGAGCGTGGTCTCCACCGGGAGCGACGACCGCTCGGCCGGCAGGCGCAGATCGATTTCCGTCTTTATGCCGCTATGCGCGCTCCACTCCTCCACCAGATGGCGCAGCGCGGTGGATAGACCCAGATCGTCGATCGCGGTTGGGCGCAACATTTGGGCGATGCGCCGGGTCTCTTCCCCGATCGCGACCACGCTTGATCGCAGCCGGGCGACATGCGCGTCATCTTGCGGCAGTTCCGCCAGATCGTAATGCAGCAGGGCCAGTTGCTGGCCCAGCCCGTCATGCAGATCGCGGGCGATCTGCAGCCGTTCGGCCTCACGTTCTTCCACCAGACGACGAAGAAGATCGTTGACGCGTGTCTCCGCGATGCGCCGCGCCGTGATATCATAGCTGATGCCGACCAAATGGGGGGGCGCACCGCTGATGCGGGTGGCCTTGGAAGCCAGCCAGCCAAGTTCCGGTGTCTGGCCGGGGCAGGGCCTCTCGATCGGGAACTCGATCTCGGCGTGACCTTCGGCGAACGCGCGGCTGATCATTCGTTCCACGTCGGCGCGGGCTTCCGGCCGGATCTGCCGCATCGCCGCTTCGAGGGTCAGCGCGGCTTCCTCGGGTGCGATGCCCCAAAGCTCCAGCAGTTTGGGAGACGCGATAATCTGCTGGTCGGGGCCACGGTACTCCCAGAAGCCGATGCCGCCGTCGTCCACGGTGCGCTGCAGCCAGCTTTCGCTTTCGACCAAGGCGCGGCGCAGGCGCACCCGGTCATGCGCGACGCGCAGGCTGAGCAGGAAAAGGGCGATGGTGACCGGCAGGCCGAAGCCGAACAACAGGCGCTGGTCGCGCCACCAGGCATCGACAATCGCCTCCCGGGTTCGCCGGGCCGCGATATAGAGCGGAAAGCCTTCGACGTGGCGATGCACCGCCAACACCGTCTTGCCATCGTTGGTGGAGACGAGGTTCCTGATGATCTCGCGCTGCACGCCGGCCGGCATCGGTTTGTAGACGGGCTGGACACCCGCCGGGGGCGGCGGCGTCCGCGTGACCAGCACCCCGTCGTCGCGGACCAGGGATATGGCGTCCCCCGGTTCGTTCAACAGGTGATGCAGTCCCTCGCTCAACCGTTCCGGCGAGACCGAGACATTGATCAGCCCATCGAAGCTGCCCGTCGGCTGACCGTTGCGGCTCAGGTCGCGGCGCCGGCTGAGGGCAAAGAAGGGACTGCCGTTCCATTTGTTGCGATAGGTCTGGCTGACATGGAAGGGCGGCGGATTGGGGCCGGACAAGACCAGGAAGAAGTCACGGTCCGCCGCGGTCGGGAAAGTTTTCGGTATCGGGTAGATATTGGCGCCGAGAAGCGGATAGCCGTTGCGGTCTATGACGAAGGCAGCTCCAGCCTGTGGCAGTTCATCGATCATGCGTTCCAGCGACGCATGCAATTCGCTTTCCCGCTGTAGGATTTCCGCGTCCGACAGGCCCTTGATCAGGTCGTCAACGCGGCCAAGTGCGAAGTTGTAGCCTTGTAGATAGCGGGCGGTGTATTCGGCCCCGGCATCCGCGTCGCGGACCATCGCCGCGGTCGCGTTCTGCCATTGGGTCTGCCAGCTCGCCCAGGCGCTGATGCCGAGCAGGACCAGCGGCAAGATGACCATAGCCGGCAGTAGGGCGATGAGGAGTTGCGATCCACGTTTCTGGGCGGTTCTGCCGAAAGGCAGGTTCAGGGCTTTGGGCAGGATGTTGATGGCAAATCCTAGAGGCGGATAACGGGGGGCGGGCTTTATCGGGCTGCGATGGAAAGCACCGTTGGAGGATGGATCATAGTCGGTCTCTAGCGGTTTTGGCGGGTTCGGGTAAGAAGCCGGCCCTTTGCCACGTTTGCCGAATTATTCTAGCAGATCACGGCAGATGCACCCGATCTATTCAGTGCGGCAGCCACGCCGCGCGGTCGGCGCCGGGTTTCGGTGTCGGCAAGGCCCAGCGGCACGGTGTTTCCGACATGCGCAGCACCGGGCCCAGGGTCAGAAGATCGCCGTACGACGCGGTTTCCTGCACGTACAGGGCCTGCAGTTCCGGCTCCGCCAGTGTCTCGGGCGCATCGGCGAAGTCATCCACGAGCCCCTGGCGCTGATAGAACATCGCCGACTGGCAAAGCGACACCTGCA
>CAINEA010001076.1 GCA_903847525.1 uncultured Acetobacteraceae bacterium
GACCTTCACCTTCAACCTGACCCGTCAGCCGGCGATCAGCGTGCCGATGGGGGTGGGGGACGATGGCCTGCCGCTGTCGGTGCAGATCGCCGCCGCGCAGTATCGCGACGATCTGGTGTTTCGCGCCGCGCGGGCGATTGAAATCGCGCAGCCATTTCCGATGCTGGAGTAAGCCGAGGGGCCGTAAAAGCCCTATAGGTCAGCGCCAGTGCCGGCCATATCCGCCGCCCCAGTAGCCAATTACCGGTGGTGCGACCACTGCGTAGGTGGGAGGCGCGTAGTATGGCTGGGAATAGTATCCTCCGCCCACCGGATAGGCGACGCAGCCGCCCAGCAAGGCCATCGTAGCCAGTCCTGCGACGATGCCGATTTTGCGTCTGAATTCGTCTGATCGCATAGCGAGGTCCTCGATCGGTTGCCCAGCAATTCTTGAAGGCAGGCAAACTGGGATCTCATCATCCTGTGCGGGCGGTGTGGCCGCGCGATGGTTGAATTGCGGCGAGATGTTTGCAATCGGGCGATCAGGCGCCGTTAATTCGCCATTATGGGAGCGCAGGAAGACTGGCTTCCTCCTGGGATCGGATAAAGAGAATCATGGGCGCCCGTCGAACCCTGTTTACGTTCACCAGCGCGTTGGTGGCTGTTTCGTTGATCCTCGGTCCGATCCAGCCGGTCATGGCGCAGGATGTCCCGCGCGAACCGAGGTCCCCCGCGCCGCCGGCGATGGAGCCGTCAGGCGCCAGCGTCGTGCCCGGCGCTGTGGTCGAGGCTGCGCCGCCGGCTCCGCCCATTCCTGCGGCTGCCGGGCCGGCATCGGCGCCGCCGGCCACCGATACACAGGCCTTGGCGCCCGCAGAGGCCGATCCTCCGGCGAGGGTCGGGCGGGTGGCGCGTGTGTCCGGTACGGTTTCGTTCCATCCCGCCGATGCCGAGCAATGGGAACCGGCGCAGATGAACTGGCCGGTTACGTCCGGCAACGCGTTCTGGACCGAACCGGGGGCTTCGGCCGAGCTGGAACTGCCGAGCGGGCGGATCCTGATGTCCGGCGGCAGCGAGTTTGATGTCGAACGGCTGGATGGCAGCCAGATGGCGGCGACATTGCGCCAGGGCGAGGTGTATCTGCAGCCGGTAAGCCTGGCGCCCGGCGAGGTCTATCGTCTTCAGACGCCGCGTGCGCTGGTGAGCATTGCCACGCCGGGCCGCTACGAGGTTTCGGTCGGTGACACCGAGCGGCCGACACGAGTGACGGTGTTTCAGGGCGCCGCGCAGATCGGCGAGGGGAGTGCGGCGCTGCAGGCGGTGGCCGGGCAGGCGATCGTGATCTCGGGAAACGATAACTTCGCGATGCGGGTGGAGCCGGCCGGGCCGGATCGGCTGCAGGCGCGGGTGGCCCCGCCCGCTGCACGCCGCCCGCAGGCGGTGGCGCCGCCGCCGGCTGTTGCACAGATGCCGGGTGGCGCGGACCTGGTGCAGTACGGGTCCTGGGAGGGCAATCCGGAGTACGGCCCGGTCTGGTATCCGCAGGTGGATCCGGGATGGGTGCCGTACAGGTCTGGGCATTGGGGCTATGTCGCGCCCTGGGGCTGGACCTGGATCGATTCGGCGCCCTGGGGGTTCGCGCCGTTTCATTATGGGCGATGGTTTCAGACCGGATCGCGCTGGGGCTGGACGCCGGGCGGGTATGCTGAGGTCGGCGGGCTGGTTTATATGTCGCCGGTTTATGCCCCGGCCTTAGTCACGTTCTTCGGCGTTGGTGTCGGCGTTGGTATCGGTTACGGGCTCGCGGGTGGCTTCCGCAATGTCGGCTGGCTGCCGCTTGGGCCACGTGAGCCGTATCATCCCTGGTACCGGACCAGCCCCGCCTATGTACGCAATGTCAATTATCAGCATGTCACCAACGTTACCAATATCGTCAACAACAACTTCGTCAACAACCCGGCCAATGCCCAGGGTGGGAATCTGCGGAGTTTCCGGAACGTGGCTGCGGCGACTCAGGTGCCGGCCAACGTGATGACCGGCTCGCGCGCGGTCAGGGTCGTGGCGCAGCCATTGCGGCCGGAGCAGTTTGGCCAGGCGCGTCCGCTGCCCGGCCAGGTGCCGTTGCAGCCGAGCATCGCCACGGCCGGGGTGACGCCAGCGGTCGCCCGGCAATTGAATATCGCCACGCCCGCGGCTGGGCAGTTGCCGGCGTCCCGCCGGCCGGCACCGGGGCCGGTGATTGCCGGATCCGTTCGCGGTGGGGCGGGGAGTGGCCGGCCGGCGGGTGCCGGAGCGGTGGGGACTGCCCCCATGATCTCGGGACCGGGATTCATGCCGAGGCCGGCGGTTGGCAGCGGCGCCGGCACCGTGCCGGGTGGGGGAAGTCGGCCGATGCCCCGCAACGCGGCGGCGGTGCCAGGGACGGCAACCGCACCGGGCGTGACAACCCCACGGGGCGCGACAACAGGGCAACCGCCATCCGCTTCCTTTGCGCGCCCGAACGCAGGTCGTCCGGCACTTCCGGCACCGGGTGGCGTGCGGCCGCCGGGTGCGGTTTCACCTGCGGCTGTTTCGCCGCCGGGCTCGGCGCCGCCGATGTCGCGCCCGTCGCCGGTTCCGGGCCTTGCTCCGGCAATGCAGCCGCAAGTTTCCCAGCCTGGGCGGCCGGTAGCGCCCGGGGTTTCTGCGCCCCACGCTCCTTCGCCGGGGGCTCCGTCGTCCGTGGCTCCGTCGCAGGGAACTTCGTCGATCGCCGGTCCGCAGCCGGGGGCCCGTCCTGTCCCGCAGCCGCAAGCTCTGCAGCGTGTCCAGTCTCCGGTGCAACCGCATTACCAACCACCGCAGGCTCAGCCGCGCTACCAGCCACCAGCGCCGCAACAGGCACAGCCGCATTTTCAGCCGCAGGTGCCGGCCCAGCCGCGCTACCAGCCGCCGCCGCAGGCGCCGGCGCAACCGCATTATCAGCCTCCACCGCAGGTTCAGCAGCGTTATCAGCCGCCACCGCAGCCGCAGGTGCAGCCGCGCTTTCAACCTCCGCCGGTTCAGCAGCCCGCCCAGCCGCATTTTCAGGCGCCACCGCCGCCCCAGGTGCAGCCGCACGCCCAGCCCGCACCGCAGCCACCGCCGCTGCAACATTCATCGCCGCCCCAACCGGCCCCCTCCCGCCAAGGGAAGCGGCCCGGTGAATCTTAGTCTGGTTGGGGCATGGTGCCCGTGAATCCAGGTTGTGAACCCCGCCGATGAGGCCCGACGACGCGCCCCCACGCCGGCCGGTGCATAGGATCCTTCTGACTGGCGTGCTCGACGTGTTGCTGCTGCCGCTGGCGATCGGTGTGGTGCTGTTCGACGACGTGTTCTGGAATGCGGCGCAGCGGCTGCTGCGGCGCCTGGAACGCCTCGGGGTGCTGCGCCGGGCACGCGGCTGGGTTCGCAGCCTGCCGGCGGTCGCGGTGTTGCCGCTGTTCCTGCTGCCGGAGGCGACCAGCCATGCTGCTGGGTTCCTGGGGGCATTTCTGCTGACCAAGGGCAAGGTGACGACCGCCATCATTCTGCTGGTGCTGGTAAAGGGGATGGCGACGCTCGCGGTCGTTTGGATCTATCAGGCCGCTTCCGCCACACTGCTGGCCATTCCGTGGTTTTCGTGGATGCATGATGCGATCGGGTGGGTGCGCGACTGGAGCCTGTCGCAGGTCGAGCCCCTGCGGAATGCGCTGCGCGATCGGCTGCGGCGGACGTCGCGGATCGGCAGCGTTATCCGCCGCCGTTTCTTGGCGTTGCGGCTGCGGTTGGCGGCTTTGGTCAGCGGGAAGAACATGACCTTCTAGCCGATCGCGCCTTGCAGCGGGGGCGACACAACCTTGGCGGATCGGATAAGTCCGAATACGGGTGTATCTTGAAAAAATTTCTCGTATAAATTGCAGATAATCGCAACGGATCGGCTGCCATGCAGCTCTCTGCCCAGGCTACCCAACGACCGGCCGGGGATTGGCAGCGCCCGCTGCGCGCTGCCTGTGCGCTGTGGCTGGCGGCGGGCGTTGCCTGTGCTCTGTTGGCGCCGGTTGCGCTGGGGCCTTTGCTGGCTGCCACTGCTGCTTCAGGGCTCGTGTTTTTGGCCTTTCGCCACACCGTGGCTTTCTCGGTTGCCTGGCTGCTGATCGCCGGGTCTACCCTGGAAATGACCCTCGGCGACTGGTTCGGCATGGAACTGCTCTACCAACCGGTCATCGCCACGGTGAAGGCCGCCGAATTGGCCTTGGGACTGGTCTGCATCCTGCGCTTCGGGCCGCGCCTGGACCCCTTCAACCCCGCCTTTGGGTATCTTTTCATCTTTGCTGGCGGCTTCGTGCATGGGCTGCATCCGGGTTTGACCGCGTCGGATAGCCTGCGTTCCCTGATCGGGTCCGCCGCGCCGTTCGTGTTCTGCTTCAGTCGCGTGCCGCTGAATTGGGCGCTCGGCGTGATCCGCATGACCGTCTGGATCCCGATTCTGACCGTGGCGGCAGGGGCGTTGCTGGCGGTCGCTGGGCTACGGCCACTGTTCACCGATTCCGGCGGGTGGCGCCTGGCGGCGCTTGGCCACCCGGCGTTTCTGGGTGGGTTCTGCCTGTCGGCGATCTATGCCGGGTTGATCGAGTTGCTGCGTGACGGACGGCGGCGCGACCTGGTGCTGACCGGCGTGAACTTCCTGCTGCTGTTGGCCACGGGAGCCCGGGCGCCGATGATATATGCGCTGGCGGTCGGGCTGGCGGTGCTGCTGGCCACGCGTTCTCCGGCATTTCCGCGGCGCCTGCGCCTGGGCCTGCTGTTGGGCGCGCTGGCGGTGTTGCCTTTGCTGGTTCTGGCCGCCGGCGTGCTGCCCGAGGTGCGACTGTTCAACGTGCTGGCATCGGAAACCAGCAACCTCAGTGGCCGGGAGATCCTGTGGCCGCTGTTCGAACGGGCGGCCGATCAGTCGCCGTGGCTGGGCTGGGGGCTGGGGGCCGGCAACGTGATCATCGAGCCCGGCAGCGAGGTGGCGGAACGGATCGGGTCGCGGGCCGCGCATAACGAATATTTGCGCATGACGGTGGAAGGCGGCGAGATCGGCCGCATTTTGCTGATCGCGTGCTTCCTGGCCTGGGGCCTGCACGGCAGCGCACGGCTGCAGCGGGATGAAAAGTTGCTGATGAGACTGATATTCTGTGCCTTCGCCGGACATGCCTATACCGACAATGTGTTGATATCCACATCGGCCTGCGTGTTCTTCACATTGATCACGGCGGTTTTTGCCCGCGGCCGGCTGGAAGCCGACCGATCCACGCTGGCGGCGCGGGCGGGCCAGGGTGTATGACCACTCGGCGATCCTGTTTGCGAGTGCTGTCCCATGAAGTTTCCATTGCCGATGTTGCTGTTGGCCGGCCTGCTGGCGGCCCCTGCCATCCGCCCCGCCGTGGCGGCACCGAACGGCATCGCCTACGTGATCAATTCCGCCGGCGCGTCGATCAGCGTGGTCGATATGACCACGCATGCCGAGTTGCGCCGGATTCCCGTATTGCGCGAGCCGCACCATCTGATGCCCAGCCCGGATGGCACGCAATTGCTGGTCGGCGATACCGTGGCCAATGAAATGCTGTTCCTCGATCCGCGCACCGGGGAGATTCGCCAGCGGCTGACGATGGCGGACCCATATCAGCTCGGATTCAGTCCGAACGGCAAATGGTTCGTGGTGAACGGGCTGGCGCGCAACCAGATCGACGTTTACGACGCTGCCAGCATGAAGCTGGTGAAGCGGTTTCCGGCGTCCACGATGCCGAGCCACATGGCCTATTCGCCGGACAGTTCGATGGTCTTCGTGACCTTGCAGGGCACCGACAAGCTCATCGCGATCGACCTGAGCGACATGGCGGTTCGCTGGACACGTCCAGTCGGCAAGACGCCGGCCGGGGTGCTTTGGAACAATGGTCAGCTGCTGGTCGCGAACATGGGCACCGATAACGTCTCGATCGTGGATCCGGTGGACGGGCGCGTGACCGGCCATATCGTTTCCGGTGCGGGCGCGCACCAGCTGTTCCGCTCCCCGGACGGCAAGATCATCTATGTGAATAATCGTATTTCCAGCACCACCGTGGCGGTGGATGCCGCCACGCTGAAGGTGCTGCGTACCTACGCCGTTCCTGGCGGGCCGGACGACATCGATTTCGCCCCGGACGGCAAGCTGTGGATCACGCGCCGCTTCGCGGCCAAGCTGGCCGTGCTCGACACCGCCACCGGCCAGTTCCAGACAATCGATGTCGGGCGCTCGCCGCATGGCATCTGGCTGAACCCGAAGGCACCCTAGACCTTGATCGCTTTGGTTAGATAAAGCGATCGTTACAGCCCAGGTAGCCAGCGACACCTCACGCC
>CAINEA010001077.1 GCA_903847525.1 uncultured Acetobacteraceae bacterium
CCCGGAAAAATCGCTACCAAATGCCTCGCTCGCCTGTGCTGATTCGGCTTGCGGAGCGAGGTTCCACCTTTGGGATCCGCTTGGAGAAGTCTGCCTTGATCGCCATACGTAGAGGCGTGGCGCGGTTCGGGAGTCATGTGGGGCACCACGGGGGCATAGTTGCCGCCCCGTTTCCGATTATGATTTGACCACGATCGACGGTATCGGGTTTGGCTTGGTTGCTGACTTTTGCATTGCCAGCTTGAGCCAGAGCGGGTGACACCTGGGGAAGCGGCCGGCTGGGCCACTCGGCTTCTGAGGGTCGGCCATCAAGCGCTGCCTGGTGTGGATCGGCAGAGCGCGAGAGGGCCTGTGGCCCAATAAGACCAACAGCATGCGCACAAAGAATTTGTGCAGTGCTGCCAGGCATTGTACTACTTCTTTCGGCTAACCCAGATGTGGCGATGTCGCTCGGTATTACATCGTGTCGAACCACCCAAGGCAGCGGTGCGGTGCCAAAGCGGCACTGCACCCTGAGCTCGCTTCGAGGGTTGACCTTCCCCCGGCAAAGTGGACACGGTTACGACCTACGCGGTCGCTGCGACTTGTTCCCATTCGATGAGCGAGTGATATCCAATCGCCGAATGAACACGCGCGCGATTATAGAAGCCCTCGATCAAGCGGAAAATCGCGCCCTTAGCCTCGTGGCGTGTTTCGAACACGGCATCTTTGTCCTATTCGGTCGTCGTACTGCCAAAAGAGCTTTCCATGGGCGCGTTGTTCCAGCAGTTACCCTTTCGGCTTATCGAACATTGGATCACATTTTTGTCCAGCTATCGTTGATAGTCATGTGCGACATATTGCTGCCGAGATCGAAATAATGTCCTGATCCAGGAATAGGCCGACACTGCGTGACGGCCATCTTCAGCGCAGCGATCGTCAACTCTTGCGGCATCGTCTCGGGCATCTCCCAGCCAAACACGCGGGGCAAGAACATGTCGAGCACGTCAAACGGGGGAGGATCAGGATCGATCGGGGCGTGGGTTGGGCCATCGGAACCTCGGGAAGTGACGTCCTCCATCAATCGTATTTCTGCCCGATCCGGAACTCCCTCTCCCTCAGTTCAAGCGATTGCCCTAGGGTCTATCCCCGCCTGGCTCAGCAATTCTTTTTCCGGCGTTGCCTGTTGGGTGTATCGTTTTCGCTTCGGGAGGGGCCGATGATCAGAACCGTACTGGCGGGTGTTGCGATGCTGGCGGCGGGTCTCGGCGCGTCATTCGCGCAGGGGACCGGGACCGGCGCGCGGACTGAGAGCGCGGTTTCCGGCGGTCGTACCAATCTTCCGGTCTCTGCAGCTGGCGCCAACAACAACAATACCTCAGCCGCGCCGATGCCGGGGCCTACGCCGGCGCCGCATCCCGGGGAACTGGTGCTGCGCTTCGGCGGACGGGTGAACGTGGAAGCGGGAATGGGCTCGTCCAACGTGGACAGCCTCGCCGGATCGCGGCCGTCGCCACGCTGAGGCAGCCATTGGCAATACGTCGAAATAAGCATCGCCGGGGCCTGAGTTTCCGGGCACGCTGCTTGTTTGCAGCGGAGGCGATGATGCGTTTCGGGTTACTGTTCGTGGTTGCGTGTCTGGCCGGTTGTTCGTCCGGATCGGGCGTGACCCATGTTACCGCGGCGGCTCCGCCGCCGAAGGTGGCTCCCGCCACGGTGGAGTCGTTCAAGCCAGGCGTAACCACGGTGGAACAGGTGCTGCAGGCGCTGGGGCCGCCGACCAGCGATATCGTCACGGCGGACGGCAATCGGAAACTGGCCTATAGCGAAGACCCGAGGACGCCACGCTGGTTCGCCTATCTGCCGATCCTCAGCGCGTTCAGTTCCGACAGCCAGCCCAATGTCGTGATATTCCGGTTTCATCGCGACGGAACGCTGGCCGATATCACCCCGCCGCCGAAAACCTCGTGACAGCGATCGGGCCGAGGCGGTTCGCCAACTTATTTGGCGGTTGCCAGCAACCCTGCCAGGTCGTGCATAATCGGTCCCGCAACAGGAAATCGAGCGGTGCATGGCAGGATATCCGGCCGAATTGGAGGAGCACTGGACGGCCGGCGGTGAGCGTCTGCTGATCCGTCCGATCCGTCCCTCGGATGCCGCCGAGCATGATGCGTTCTTCCATCGGCTGACGCCCGAGGATATCCGCTCGCGGTTTTTCGCCGCCGTGCGGGAACTGACGCCTGAGCAGATCGCGAAGTTCACCCGGCTCGACTACGACCGGGACATGGCCTTCATCGCGGTGCGCGAAGCGACCGGTGAGACGGTCGGGGTGGCCCGGCTCGTGCGTGAGCAGGAGCCGATGATGGCTGAGTTCGCGGTCGCCTTGCAGCATGATGTGCAGGGCCGGGGACTGGCCACGCATTTGATGCAGCGATTGCTGGACTGGGCGCCCCGGCACGGGGTGCGGGAGGTCGTGGGGGAAATCCTGGCCGACAACACGGCCATGCTGGAACTGGCCCGTCACCTCGGGTTTCACCTGAGCCACCTGCCGGAAGATAGCCAGATCATCGAGGCCCGGCTCCGCCTCGAACCACCCGGGGATGCGCCCATGGCGCAGGGGGCTGGGTAGGCCGTCCGATTATATGGCCCCTATGGGGCCTGTGTTCCGTGCGAGGCGTGGTCTATCGTGACTCGCGCCGAAAAAGCCGGCCACAGACGTCCAAAGCCCAGGGGGAACACGCATGGAACAACCCGTTATCGCGGAGCCGCGCACCGGCTGGATGAAGATCATCCTCAACCGCCCGGACAAATTGAACTCCCTGAGCCCGGCGCTGCATGCGGGCGTGGTCGCGGCGCTGGATGCCGCCGAGGGCGACCCGACGTGCCGGGCGATCCTGTTGACGGGTGCCGGCCGCGGGTTCTGTGCCGGACAGGAATTGGGTGCCGAGGTGATGCCGGGGCCGAACGGGGAGGCGCCGGATATCCGGGCGATCCTGAACCGGTGGAACCCGGTGGTGCGGCGCATCCGAGGGATGAAACTGCCCGTGGTCTGCGCGGTGAATGGCGTCGCGGCCGGGGCCGGGGCCAATCTGGCGCTGGCCTGCGATCTGGTATTGGCGGGCAAATCCGCGCGATTCATCCAGGCCTTCATCAAGATCGGTCTCGTGCCCGATGCTGGCGGCACCTTCTTCCTCCCTCGTCTGGTCGGCGAAGCGCGCGCCAAGGCCATGGCGCTGCTGGGGGAGCCGGTGACAGGCGAGCAGGCGGAAGCCTGGGGCCTGATCTACAAGGCGGTGGACGATGCGGCGTTGATGGACGAGGCCGAGGCGCTAACCGCGCATCTGGCGTTGCAGCCGACCCAGGCGATCGCGCGGATCAAGCAGGCGTTCCTGGCGTCCGGCGACAACGACCTCGCGACCCAACTCGATCTGGAGCGGGAGTTGCAGCAGGCATCCGGCGGCACGGAAGATTTCCGCGAGGGTGTGCGCGCCTTCCAGGAAAAGCGGGCGCCGGTGTTTACCGGCCGTGCGTGAGTCGATGACGCCGGACGAGATGGCGAGGGCCTGCGCCGACAAGATGTGGGCCGAGGACAATGCGAGCCAGGGCCTGGGCATGCGGATCGAGGCGGTCGGGCCCGGCTCTGCGCGCCTGGCGATGGAGGTGGCGGAGCGAATGGTGAACGGCCTGGGCGTCTGCCATGGCGGGTTCATCTTCACCCTTGCCGACAGCGCGATGGCGTTCGCCAGCAACAGCTACAACGAGCGGGCGCTGGCGCAGATGGGCGCGGTGACGTTCCTGCGGCCCGGACGCCTGGGCGAGACGTTGATCGCGGACGCGCAAGAGCGTGCGCGGGCCGGGCGCACCGGGGTCTACGATGTGCGGGTCAGCGGCAGCGACGGCAGCGTGGTGGCGGAATTCCGCGGGCATACGCGCGGGATTGGGCAGAAATTCTTTGAAGGGGAAGCAATCGGTGGCAACCGTGCTTAGGGCGGGACTGGATGCGATTGAAACGGCATCGCGCGACGAGATCGCCGCCCTGCAGCGCACGCGCATGGCGTGGTCTATGCGCCATGCCTACGAGAATGTGCCGCATTACCGGGCCAGTTTTAAAGCCGCAGGCGTGCATCCGGATGATTTCCGCGAGCTCGCCGATCTCGCGAAATTTCCGTTCACCACCAAGCAAGACCTGCGCGCCAACTATCCGTTCGGCATGTTCGCGGTGCCGCGCGAGAAGCTGGCGCGCATCCATGCCTCATCTGGCACGACCGGCAAGGCGACCGTGGTGGGCTACACGCACAAGGATCTGCAGACCTGGGCGGACGTGGCGGCGCGATCGATCCACGCCGCCGGCGGGCGGGCGGGGATGATGGTGCACAACGCCTATGGCTACGGCCTGTTCACAGGCGGTCTTGGCGCGCATTACGGCGCGGAGCGGCTGGGCTGCTCGGTGGTGCCGATCTCCGGCGGGATGACCGAGCGGCAGGTGCAGCTGATCCAGGATTTCCAGCCCGACATCATTACCGTCACCCCCAGCTACATGTTGGCGATCCTGGACGAGTTCCGCCGCCAGGGGCTGGATGCCCGCCAATGCTCGCTGAAGATCGGCATCTTCGGCGCCGAGCCATGGACCAACGCGATGCGCCGGGAGATCGAGGACGGGTTCGCGATGGACGCCGTGGACATCTACGGCATTTCCGAGGTGATCGGGCCGGGTGTCGGTAACGAGTGCATCGAAACCAAGGACGGGCCGCATATCTGGGAGGACCATTTCTATCCGGAGATCATCGACCCCGAGACCGGCGCGGTGCTGCCGGACGGGGAGCATGGGGAACTCGTGTTCACCTCCCTGACCAAGGAGGCGATGCCGGTTATCCGCTACCGCACCCGCGACCTGACCACGCTGCTGCCCGGCACGGCGCGCAGCATGCGCCGGATCGCCCGGATCACCGGGCGCAGCGACGACATGATGATCGTGCGCGGGGTGAACGTGTTTCCCACCCAGATCGAGGAACAGTTGCTGAAGAGCCCCGGCCTGACCGGGCATTACCAGATCATCCTGACCCGCGAGGGGCGCATGGACGATGTGGAGGTGCATGTGGAGGCCCGCGGCGATTTCATCGACGCCGACGCCCATCACGCCGAGGCGCAGGCCGCGGTGCTGCGGATCAAGGAAGCGGTGGGCGTGACCACGCGGGTACGCATCCACATGCCCGGCGGTGTGGAACGGTCGGTCGGCAAGGCCGTAAGGGTTATCGACAGACGGCCGAAGGGGGTGTGATCGGTCGAGATCGAACCCCTGAGATCCACGGGGGATGCTGGACCGCAAGGGTCAGGCGGTTCGAAAATCCGCATCCTGACCGCGCGGAGAAGACCGGCGTCCGATACCAACAAGACGGACGCTTATTTCGCAATTCAATAAGAGGGGACGAAGATGGGAAGGCTAGAAGGTAAGGTTGCGGCGGTAACGGGTGGGGCATCGGGGATCGGCGAGGCGACGGTCCGGCGTTTCGTTGCCGAGGGCGCGAGCGTGGCATTCTGCGATCGGGACGGCGAGCGCGGCCAGCGCGTGGCGGCCGAGCTTGAGGCCGCCGGTGCCAAGGTTTTCTTCATGCAGGCCGACGTCGGTACCGAGGCTGCGTGCCTCGGCTTCGTCAACGGTGCCGCGCAGAAATTCGGGCGGCTCGACATCCTCGTCAACAATGCCGGCATCCGCAAATACGAGAAGGTGGACGAGGCGAGTGGCGCGAGCTGGAACGAAATCCTCAGCGTGAACCTGATGAGCTATGTTTTCTGTGCCAAGGCGGCGGTTCCGCTGATGCGCGGCAACAAGGGCGGTACCCCGGGGGGAGCTATCGTCAACGTCGCCTCCGTGCGGTCCGTCGTCGCAGGCGGCGGCAATTTGCAGTACGACACCACCAAGGCCGCGGTCGCGGGCCTGACGCGGGGGCTCGCCGCCGACCACTCGGCGGAGGGCATTCGGGTGAACGCCGTCGGCCCTGGCCCGATCTTCACGCCGTTCCATGCGCGCCGCCTCGCGGCTTCCGGCGAGACCGTTGAGCAGTACAACGCCAAGGCCGCCGATGGTACCATGATGAAGCGCCCGGGCCGGGCCGAGGAGGTCGCCAGCGCGATCCTGTTCCTGGCCTCCGACGATGCCTCTTACGTCACCGGCGCGCTGCTGTTCGTGGATGGCGGTATGACGGCGATGTGAGGGTTCTTCAGCCGTCGATCACAGTCCATCGTCATGGCCGGTGAAGGCCGGCCATCCACCAATTTGCTACACTGCTGGCATTAACGAGTTGGAAAGGTTGTGCCGGCAGCAAAAAAGGAAAATGGAACCGCAAAACACGCAGAACACGCAAATGGAGAAAGGTGGGGGCAGGGTTAGCCTTCTGTCCAAACGAATCACTGGCTGTGCCCTAACGGGTCACAATGCGCTGGGAACCAGATCCTTTTCGAGATCAAATGCATCGTCCTGGGCCTGTAACGCAACGCCGCCGTTTGTGTGTTCTTTATGTTTTGCGGTTCCGTTTTCCTTCCGGTCGGACAGACCGCGCCGCGAGGAACCAGGGCAAATGGCCGTGATTGCGCAGGCCGGAAAAGGTCTAGACTGGCTGGCCGATGTACCTGAACTCTACTCCGACGCCACCTGATTGAGCCGGCGCTTTGAGTGTTCGCTTTCGACAGCATCGTTCTCGCTCGATTTCCGTTCAACGACGTGTCCGGCGACAAGCGGCGCCCGGCCTTAATGATCTGGCGCGACAATGACCGCCGTCCCGATTTCGTCGTCTGCTTCATCACGTCCGTTCAGCGCAGCAGTCCCGATATGGCTGCCGTTCCCAGGACTGCCGGGACCGGCTTGAACGTTCCCTCGCTCGTGTGGTCCGATAAGCTGGGCATGCTTGACCGGTCTGTCATTGCCGAGAAGATCGGTGCGGCGCCGGCCAATCGGCTGCACGCGCATATCTTGGTTTTCTTCGGTGTATTCGGTTTCGGCCAGAAAGCGTAGAAGGGGTGCAACGATCTTGTTCAAACGATGGGCGGCACCCAGCCTACGCTTGCTGGAACGTGATGGCCCGGCCATGTCGCGCGATCTTGGCGCCGATCTTCAAGAGTGGCGTAGGATGGGTGAAACCCATCATGGCGATAGTACCACCGCGTGTTCCCAAATTTCACAACCGGCCCCGATCGAATGCTTTACGCAGGTTCCCCCGCATCAATGCAATCTGTCATTCCTCCCGCCCGGCCCATTGGATACAGGCCTTTGGTCACACCGATGGTATGACGAGAACGGCCAATCTGCGACATCGGCGACCAGCCCGAGCTTCACCGGATTGAAGTGAATATAGTCCATATGCACGCGATAATCCCGTTCGTCGTAGATCATATGCTCCCAGAAATGTCGCTGCCAAATGCCTCGCTCGCCCTTGGCGATCCTGCTCGCGGAGCTAGGTTCCGCCTTTGGCATCCGCTTGGAGAATTCTGCCTTGATCGCCTGCCATCGCCCGGAAAAGTCCGTAGGGCCTTCGGGCAATGTCCATAGACAGTGCATATGCTCCGGTAACACCGCCCAGACATTCTGCGCAGTAAATCAAGGCTTTGTAGGTCCCAAGGAGGGAGGCGCGATTGGGCGCTGATTTCCGGTCTGGGCGCATTGAACGGCTTTGTTCGAACAATCCTCGATGCACTCGGAGCGCCGCGGATCAATATTGAAAAGTCGCGCCCGGCAGTCGGCGATGCATGAGTCTCGTTTCATGCCGCATTCGGCGGGCTTGGCGCAATCCGCGCAAGTGCCTGCAATTTGTGCATGCGCGATGTCTGGCGACATCGCACCGAGCAGCAGGAAAATCAGGACGAATGGTTTCATAATGGCCAACGGGTCCCGACGTCTGGCAGGCTGGAACAGGACTTGCTTGTCATGGACGTTCTGCCCGCAGGAGCCAGCACGAACTGCCTCTGCGGTACCAGCTTATGGTCGCACATAGGTCCAGCCCTTCTCCTCAAGCTCCACGATCCGCGCGATGCCTGCTGGCACGAGGCGGGCCTCGGGAACCAGGCTGATGGTCTTGTTCTCCTGCTTGGACTGGCTGGCCAACGTGTTGCCGCATCCGGTGAACGTCACGTTCTTCATCTTGCTGCTGATAGCCGCCAAGCGGTCCTTTACCGGCGAGGTGTCGCTGCGGACCATGCTCAGGCCCGCCCCGTAGGCGACGAGTTCGATCTCGATTTTTTCCCCCCTGTCTTTGTAGTAGCTGACGAGGTTCTCGGCATTGTTGAGCGCCAGGTTCATGATCGCTGGGTCGTTCTGCGTCACCTGAATAACAACCCTGTGGCTTCCATCGGCAGCCGGACGTTCTACGCCGGGCGCCGCCTTTGTCGGGTGCTGGGTCGTCACCAGCAACGCACATGCCATCGTCATGCAGGCGCCCCAGATCATGGCCGTTTTGAACAGGTGCATTGGGTGTGCTCCGGACTAAGGTTTACTGGGAAATCAGGGCCTTTCTATTTGCCGTGCTCGCGCCGCCAGTCCAGAAACTCTTGATACAGTTTCTGCTCCTCCGGCCCTGGCGCACGCGTAGTCGTTCCTGGCCGCGTGGAACCGGCGCTGGCGGAAACGGTTGCGGATGTATCCGTCGCCGCGGACGCCGCGGACGCCGCGGACGCCGCGGCCCTGTCGAGCCACTCCTGCGCCGCCGGAAGGCGGTCGAGCCCAGGAACTTTCGCGTTTAAATTTACGTCCTTCCACTTTGGGTGGAACCCCGGTCCCTGTAGCCTGGCGAAACGGTCGAACAGATATTCCGTCAAGCGGGCCACTCGCTTGTACCGATCCGTTGCCTTCGGCCAGGTGTACGCCGCGAGAATGGTTGGGACCGCAATCGTCTCGATTTCCTGGCCCGGCGCGATGAGTTGGGGATAGTCGCTCGACGTCAGCTTCGACGGCAGATAAAAGCCGAAATCCTCAAATGGCACCGGAAGGAACTTGAATCCGGAGCCCCACTTACCGTTCGCGAAGGCGTCGACCGGCTTGGACGTGATAAACACGACCGCGGCCATGTCGCCTTGCCCTGTACGCATCTGGTCCAGCGCGACCTGGTGTGGAATGAAGGTCTTTTCAACATCCAGTTTTAGGTGTTCGAAGATCAATGGACCCGAGTAGGCGGCCGACGTTCCGGGTGTATTGAAGTTGACCTTCTTGCCCTTCAGGTCGCTCAGGGAATTGATTTCAGGACGGACAAAGATATGCAATTCAGACGGGAACAGGTTGAGAATATAGCTAATCCGCTGCTGGATGTTGGGAACCAGCACCTTGAACTGCTCAAGGGCGTCGGAGTTGATGATCGCGGCGTCCACACCCTTGAGGTAAAGCAGCGCTTCCACGTTTTCGACCGGGCCTCGGGTAACGATGGGCAGCACGTGCAGGTTGTCGCCATCGTCCACGACGCGGGCAATCTCCGTGGCGAACCGGATCGGCGCTCCTTCGAGCTGGCCGCCAGCCAGCCCGACGGTCCACGCGTTGAGCTTCTCGATCGCCAGCGCCTCCGGCACTTTACGCGACGCCGGGGCGAATTTCTGAGTTTGAGCATTGGTTGCTTGAGCGCCAGCGGATCTCGGCGAAGTGGGCAGGAACCCCAGCGCACCGAGTAAAATAACGAGGCAGATTGATAATACTCGCATGAATACTCGCACCGGGAGGTCCTCCTAGATTACGGCAACTCAGGGTAGTCGCCGGATCCAACTCAATCGGTTCCATAAACGCGCGTCGATCCGTTTTGGCAGACGGTTCTGAATGCGGAAAAGCGGTGTCATGGATGGTCAAGCGTCCAAGGCCAGGCACGTTCCCTGGATTTGAAACGCGGAAACTCTGAGATAGCAATAACATTGATGAGTTTTGATCATCAAATTCTTGAACGGAAGGCGCGTTTTGACGTTAGGCTAGGGCCCGTTTTTGGTAGCGCTGTCTACGTCGCCTGAGCAGGCTCGTCCTCACAGAGTGTCAACCAATGTCGATTTCACCATCGGATGTCTATCCAGATAATTCCCTGTGGACCGCTCTCCCAAGTGACGATCCCGCTAAAGAAGTGCTTGCCTCGATGCTGGCCGGACAATTCCTGTCAGTCGCCGTCCATTCTGAAGATTCTGTTCGGATGCGGTTTCTGGAGCGGTTGGTGCCCCTATTGCGCGGCGATCACTTTCGCGTGATTCGAACAACAAATCCGGAAACCGGCCCGTTCGATCTGCGTTCTCTCATGCACCAGGTCATCAGCCCGGGGCACACGGACGGCCCGGATGCGGTCGAGCAGTTCTTCGCGGCCCTTACCCTGCAAGGCGCCGGCGAAAGCCAGCTTGCCCTGATCATCGACAATGCGCACCTGCTTACCGATCAGGCGTTCCGCTATTTGGATTTGCTCATCTCGATAACGAACGTAACCACCACATCTTTGCATCTCATGCTTCTGGGCCAATTTGGATTATGGGAGCGGCTACCGGCCTCCGGGCATCTTACCGCGGATAAGGTCTCCACCAGCATTTTGCTGGCCGACGAAGACGTGGCGCTTGATGCCGGAGTTAGGGAAGGGACCGCTCCGGCTTCCACCGAGGCAGACGCCTCAATTCCGTTCGCGGCGCCCGGGCCCGGAATTCCGCTGAAAGTCCAACCAACCGAAAATCTCTTCGCACAGACCGTGGCCGCCCAGACGAAGCCCCAAGGCGTAAAATCAGAGCCGCAGGCCGATTTCATGAAGCGGCACGGGAAATCGAAGACCAGCAGCTGGGGCTGGGCGGCGCTTGGGAGTGCGATCGTCATTGGAGGCGGTTTGGCGGCAATCAGGCTCCAAGACCAACAGCCCATCGGAACGGCTGTCATGCGCGATACGGCTACGCAGCCCTCCGCGCGTGGGCCAGGCAATGCGGATCCAGCGCCCTTTGTGGACGGAACGCCGCCAGGGAACCCGAAGGAAGCGGCGTCGGTACCGGCCAGACCTGACGCACCGGCAGCCGTCTATCCAGCGGACGCCGGCAAACCTGACAAGGCCGAGACGGTCGTACACTCTGAAATCGCCGACGAAGCGGTGGAATCCGCGGTTGGCGCGTCACCGGCGAACCCATCACGGGTTGTCCCGCCAGCGGCTGAAAAGGAACCTGACATGGATGCGAGGGGGGCCGGGGTCGCTCCGGCAAGTTTCGAGCCACAGCAACCTGAGGTATCACCCCGGTCTTCCGACGCAACGCCGGGAGATGCTGCCGCACCCGCGCCAATCGCACCCTTGTCGGTTGCATCCGTGCCTGTCGCATCCGTGCCGGTCGCATCCGTGCCGGTCGTGCCCATGTCGACCGGACCCAACGCGAACGGCATCGAGGAACTGAGTGGCTCCCCCGGGCAGCCAAAACCGAATACCGCCTCAACGGCAGAACCTGGATTGAACACGGAGCAAGCATCGTTCCTGCCCCTCTCGTCGAGTGTTTTGGCCAGTCTGCTGGCACGCGGAAATATGCTGCTCGCCGATGGCGACGTTGTTGCGGCCCGGTTGATGTTCGAGCGCGCTGCCGTGGCGAACTCGGGGCCAGCCGCCCTCGCCCTGGGACAAACTTACGATCCGCGATTCCTGGCCGGGATCGGCGCGCAAAGCGTCACCCCCGACCCGCGGCGTGCCATGATTTGGTATCAGCGCGCATCCGATCTGGGCAGCGCCGAGGCGATACCTCTCTTGGCGAAACTCTCGGCACAAAATGGGAAATGACAGCCGCGCTATATTGCGGATGCGCGCTTGCGTTTTCTGGCTTGTGGGTGGCGACAGATGGCTATTTATCCACGAGACTGAAGTTCCAAAGACGGCCGAGGATATCCGTTTAGCGGGTGATCCGGGCACGGGGGCGTTTCTCCGCGCGCAAATGGAGCCATGGCGGGGCAATCGGGAGGGTAGCAAGGCCAGGAGGCACTGCCACCTGGTCCTCATCCAAGGTTCTTCGTTGGAAACTTGCCCGTGTTTGGGAGCGGGGGCCCACCGAGACCTTGGAAGGTCCCGGTAGGCCCTCCCGTCACTCCCAAACCAGTACGGGGTTCTTTGGGCTTGCCCTTGGCGAGGTTAATGGGCGGAGCCCCCTACCTTTCTTCCCTTTTCCCGATTGCCCGGGGTTTTGCTTGCCAGTTATTGAAAATAACTGTAAACTCTAACAGCGGCCGAAGCTTTGGACTCGTGGCGGGAGAATGGAAAGTTCGATTTGAAATTAAAATTGACCGAGTGTCTCATCACGCGCGTTCTGAGACGCATATGAGAATTTTTCTGGGGACATCTGGTCCTTGAAGGAGGCCGCTCACGCAACCGCAGGCCGCGGAGACTACCCCAGCGTCAGCAGGGCATCCGCCATCACGACGCCCTGGCTCTCGGCCAGGACGATCACCGGGTTGATCTCGGCCTCGCTCACCTCGGCCAGGGCGGCCAGGCGGGAGAGGTTGGCGAGGGCCTTGGCGAGGGCGGCACTGTCGCCTTTCGGCACTCCGCGATAGCCGCGCGCCGGGGCGAGGCCCTTTACTTCCGCGATCATCTCCATCGCCTCGGCCTCGGTCACCGGCGCGAGGCGCAGCACCACGTCCCGGTACACCTCCGCCAGCACCCCGCCGGCGCCCAGTGCCACCACCGGGCCGACCAGGGGGTCGCGGCGGTAGCCCAGGATGGCCTCGCCCAGGCCCTTGGCCATTGTCTGGGCGATGAAGCCGGTGATCTGGGCGCCGAGGCGGGATTTCATCTCGCCGGCAGCCTGCTTGAGTTCGGAGACGTCGTGAATGTTCAGCTTCACCGCCCCGGCCTCGGTCTTGTGGGCGATCTCGGCCGATACAGCCTTCAGGGCGACGGGGAAGGCGAGGGGAGGGGGGGCAGAGGGATCGATCGACACCGCGCCGTTGGCCAGGCCCAGGGCGGCGAACCCCGCGCGGGCGCCGGGTTCGTCCATCGAGGCCGG
>CAINEA010001078.1 GCA_903847525.1 uncultured Acetobacteraceae bacterium
GACCTCATGCCGAACATGCCCGATCAGCAACTGGCCCCGCTCGTCGAGCGCTTCGCCGCAATGCTCGCCGAGCAACCGGTCTTCCACAATACTTTCGCGGCTATCTGAGAATGAGGGGAGTCTTGAGGTCGGGAGCAGCCTGGACCCGCTACCTTGTGTGGTCGCGACCCAACCGAAGGCAAAATTCCGGACGGGATATATCCCCCATTACACTCCTGGCATCAGGTTCAACAGCGGTCCTACAGGCCGACAGCACAGGAACACAAACTCGCCTGATCCTGTTCCCGGGTACCAATCAGACAGTCCTGACAACCACGCTTGAGCGCCGACATACCCATTCGGTGGTTCTCCGGCATACACCAATGCAAGGTGTTGATGTCTGGCTGGACGGTCTAAGGGTGACCATCGCGGCAACAAATCCGATGCCGAACAATGCCAACGGACCTATGACATTGTTGCACGATACCACTCCCCTCGGAGCCGCACAGTGTTGGCTGCACGAGGCGGCGCTGTGGGAGCACTCACTGTCCGACACGGATATCCTTGCGGTCCACTCGTTGGCGGCACGCTGGAGGCTTGGCGCGCGACGCGGCATTATGTTAATCGTGGATGGCCAGTCCAATGCGATCAACTATGCTCTCAATGACGGTGCGGCTCAATTGCTGGCCCAGAGCGTTGCGTGGCATTTAGGAGCACTGGCTGGGAATGTCGTGGCAACGGCTGGCAATCCTAGCAGCCACACAATGGCTAGCGGACGTGGTCTATATGCAGCAGTCGCTGGCGCCTATCCCGCCAGTTTCGTCAACGATCCCGGCGATGGTTCCAGCCCTGCCACATGGCAACTTGGTGCTGACGGGCGTGCAGTCACCGCCGCACTGAGCGCCCTGCCAACCGAAGATCAGACCGATATCGCCGCAATCGTCTGGCCCTGGAGCGAAACTGACTCACTGCGCTCCTATAGTGAGAAATCCAGCTTCAAGGCCGCAGCCACTCGTTTCCTCGCCCTACAGCGGGCAATGCTAGGCCGAAGCGCCATGGATCTGCCATTAATTTGGTGGAATGCCATCCCGTTTGGCAATAACGACGGTATGCAAATGCATCGGGAGGTGGTCGCCGAACTCGCTGCTGATCAAACCCAGAACATTGTAGTCGGCAATCACCAGACCAGCGACAGCATACCACGTGGCGGAACCTGGGATCCTCAAACCGGCCTGGCAGGCGGGGGCGATCCAGCACATCGCGATTCAATCGACAATCAGCGTTTCGCGCGCCTTGCCGCTCCGATTGTCGCTCGAGCCGTGGCAGCGACAGGTCGCCATGACTCGCTCAGTCCAATTCCATCCGCCCTGCCCACACAGGGAGGGCCACAGATCGTTCACGCCTGCCGTGTTTCAACCACCAACCTCCTGCTGACTGTCCAGCATGATGGCGGAAACGACCTCATTATACCCCTTCAAGCTAAGAACGGGATCGGATTTGCCGTCATGGATGGTGGCTCAATGGCGAATCCTGGCCCGATTGTCGCTGCCACCTCTTGCTCCCGTGTCGACGCGACCCATCTGGCCCTCACCCTAGCGACCCCCCTAACGCACGCAAGTGCCGCGTGCCTGCTGTTCTACCCCTATGGAAGCGCAACCATCGGACGGGGCAACGCCGTTACAGATAACGCATCAGCGATGATCAAACCTGCCGGCTGGGACATTGCCGCCGATCTTGGCAGCGCATGGAACCTGAATTACCCCCTGGCTGCCACCGCATCCCCCATCCCGCTTTCTGACACACCATGACACGCAGCCCGCCTCGTGGGGAGAAAAGCAATGCCGGACATACCCGGGCATACGAACCTACATATTGGCAGGATGGACGGACGGTTGACGGCACTAGAATCTCGGATGGACCGGCATGAGATCTTTGTCACCGCCAAGCTGAACGCCATCGAGACAAAGCTCGATGATGCGTTGATGGAACAGGCCGCCGGCACCGGCAATGCCAAGGCTATTCGATGGATTGTCGGAATTACGATCTCAATCGCTGCCTGGCTGCATGGCCATCTAACCCAGCCGCCCGGCACTCATTGATAGGAAACAACAGCGATGGATGCCTTTGAACAGGCCTTCGCTCAGATCATCGGTAATGAAGGCGGTTTCACAAGCAATCAGGCAGACCCTGGCAACTGGACCGGCCGTGAACGTGGTCAAGGAGAGTGCCGAGGGACCAAATTCGGTATCAGCGCCCGTGCTTACCCCGACCTGGACATTGCTAACCTGACGCTAAACGAAGCGTACGCAATTTATCGCCGCGACTATTGGGATAAGCTGAAAGCTGATGAACTACCCGGGCCATTAGCCCTGCTGGCATTCGATGCGGCCGTCAATAACGGCCTCGGCCGTGCGCGGCAATGGCTGAACCTCGCTCAAAAGCAATCGGACGGGGCCGCGATCTGCGCGGAGTTTCAGGCCCTGCGCCTGACGTTCATGGCCTCCCTCCCAACCTGGAAGACGTTCGGTCTAGGTTGGTCCCGACGCCTATGCCGCCTGCCTTACGAGGCACTGACGATGCCGGAATAGCGAACGAATTATGGTAAATAAAGTTGTATCCATATGCGCCCCGCGCCCAGCACAAACGGATCGGGGGGCCCTCCGAGGAATGATCGGATCGGCCGGACCCACCTGCCATCTTGTTCATGTGCTCGGATTTCTTATCGGCGTTCCCTTTTTAATGCTAACGAATCACTTCCAAAGCGGACGAGGTCATTAAACAATGCTCCCTCTCATTCCACTGGCCATCCAGATAGCACCGGCAATCGCCAAATGGCTCTTCGGTAGTGACAGCGAGAAAATCGTCCAGCAGGTAGCCAGGGTGGTTGCCCAGGTGACAGGCGTTTCTGCACCGCATACCGACGAGGGAGTTGTAGCAGCGGAGGCGGTCCTCCAGGGCAGACCCGAACTGGCTATCCAAATTCAGGTTCAACTGGCCAAAATCGCTGCTGACCAAGAGGCAGAAGCCAACCGGGCCGCGGAAGCGGCTCGTAAGGCAGAGCTTGATACCCTTATCGCTCAGATCGCCGACACGGATGCCGCCCGCCGTCAGACAATCGCCTTGGCTCAATCCGGTAGCAAGATCGCCTATGGTGCTCCCCTCGTCTCGGCTCTTGTGTTGCTTACCTTCGCGGTGGTCATGACGCTTGCTCTCTCTCGCAGCCTACCCTCCGGAAGCGAGACAATTTTGACCATGCTCCTTGGGTCGCTTGCCGCTATGGCCACCAGCGTCGTTAGTTACTGGGTGGGCTCGTCGGCGGGGTCCGCTCGCAAGGACGCACACATTGCGCAGCTTGCGTCCGGCCAATCCAACTGACTCTTGGGTTTTGACGTCACAATCTGCCGGACCTAGACTTTCCCCAGGAAACCCGAGGGAGAAAAGCTCATGGCCGAGGAAATCAGCGTCGTCGTTCGCAATGGCACCGTTATCGACGGCACCGGCGCCGCACCTTACGAAGCCGACGTCGCTATTGCCGGCGGAAAAATTGTCGAAATCGGCAGAATCAAGGCCCGTGGCGCGGAGGAGATCGACGCCAAGGGCAAGCTGGTAACGCCCGGCTTCGTCGACATCCACACCCATTACGACGCCCAGGCCGCCTGGGACAGCCGTATGACCCCGTCCTCCTGGCACGGTGTAACCACTGCCGTCATGGGCAATTGCGGCGTGGGATTTGCCCCTTGCCGGCCGGAAGACCGCAGCAAGCTGGTTGAGTTGATGGAAGGCGTCGAAGACATCCCCGGCGCCGTCATGGCCGAAGGCCTGAAATGGGATTGGGAAAGCTTCGGCGAATTCCTGACATCGCTGGAACGCCGCCAGCGTGACATCGACCTCTGCGCCCTGCTCCCGCATGCCGCCGTTCGTGTCTATGTGATGGGCGAGCGCGCCATTCGCCATGAAGCCGCAAACCAGGGCGACATCGCCCAGATGCGCCAGATCGTCGAGCAATCGGTCCGCGCCGGTGCTTTTGGCGTCTCCACGTCGCGCACGATCAGCCACAAATCACTGAAGGGTGAGTACATCCCCACCCTGCGCGCCGCGGAGGAAGAGCTTACAGGCCTGGCTATGGGCATGAAGGATGCTGGCTCCGGCTTCCTGGAGATCGTCGGTGACTGGAACCAGCCCGACCCCGCCACGGAATTCGCCATGCTCCGTCGCGTGGTCGAGAAATGTGGCCGCAACGCTGTGTTCTCGCTCACACAGCGGCATGACCGCACCGAGGTGTGGAAGGAGCTGATGGCTCTTTCGAATCAGGCGGTCGAGGATGGCCTATCCATCCGTCCGGTCGCGCCGCCGCGCGCCATCGGCATTCTGCTCGGCCTGGAAGGCAGCCAGAACCCGTTCTCCGGCACCCCAACTTACAAATCCATCGCCCACCTGCCGCTCGCCGAGCGGGTGAAAGTTTTGAGCGACCCAGAGGTCCGCGCGAAAATTCTGTCGGATGATCCGGTCACGGGCAGCACGTTCCCGCTGTTCCATCGCATGTCCTACACGAAGATGTTCCGCTTCGGGCATCCCGCGAACTATGAACCCCAGCGCGAGGACAGCCTCACCGCCATCGCCGAACGCGAAGGGCGCACCCCGCAGGAGGTCGCCTATGATATCCTGCTGGAAGATGGAGGGCGCGATTTCATCTACTGCCCACTCGTCAACTACGTCGACTACAATATCTCGGCTTGCGAAACCATGCTCGACAACCGCAACACCATTATGGGCATCGGCGACGGCGGAGCGCATGTCGGCTTCATTCTCGACGCCGGCTTCCCGACCTGGCTGCTGGCCCACTGGGGTCGCAAAAAGCAGCGCTGGAGCCCGCAAGAACTGATCCGCCGCCTCACCTCCGATACCGCCGGCGCTGCCGGCCTGCACGACCGGGGCGAGATCGCGATCGGCAAGAAGGGCGATCTGAACATCCTGGATTGGGAGAAGATCGCCTTTGGCCGCCCCTACGTGACCTTCGACCTACCCGCCGGCGGCCGTCGCCTGCTACAAAAGGCGGATGGATACGATACCACCATCGTGTCGGGTCAGGTCACTTATCGCAACGGCGAAGCCACCGGAGCGCTGCCCGGCAAGATGGTCCGTGGCCAACGCGCGAACTGATACGCCCTAACCGCAACACCGAAATCCGCCAGGAGCAACCCTCCTGGCGGGTTTTTGCGTTTTGACGCCACACCGCTTCCCGCCCTAGGCTGCATCCAAGGAAACATAACGGATCAGGGAGCAGGCCATGAGCCAGCCAGACATCGTCGTCCGCAACGGCACCATTGTCGACGGCACCGGTGGCGCCACCTACGAAGCCGATGTCGCCTTGACAGATGGCCGGATCACCGAAATCGGCAAGATCACGGCCTCGGGTAAGGAAGAAATCAACGCCAAGGGCAAAATCGTCACGCCCGGCTTCGTTGATATCCACACCCACTACGATGGTCAGGCCATCTGGGATCCGCACACCGCCCCCTCGTCCTGGCACGGAGTAACCACGGCGGTGATGGGCAATTGCGGTGTCGGCTTCGCGCCCTGCAAACCTAATGACCGGCAAAAGCTCATCGAGCTCATGGAGGGCGTGGAAGACATTCCTGGCGCCGTGATGCATGAAGGCCTGCAATGGGAATGGGAATCCTTCGCGCAATATCTTGACGCCCTGGACCGCCGCCAGCGCGACATCGATCTTTGCGCCTTATTGCCGCATGCCGCGGTTCGCGTGTTCGTCATGGGTGATCGCGCAATTCGGCTTGAAAATGCCAACCAGGCCGACATCGCCCAGATGCGAGAAATCGCTGCCGATGCAATCCGCGCCGGCGCATTCGGCTTCTCCACTTCCCGTACGACCAGCCACAAGTCCCTAAAGGGCGACTATACCCCCACCCTGCGTGCACAGGAGGAGGAGCTCACCGGCATAGCCATGGGCATGAAGGACGCTGGCGCCGGTTTCCTGGAAATGGTCTCCGAATGGAACCAGCCCGATACCGCAACCGAGTTCGGCATCCTCCGCCGTGTAATCGAGCGGTCTGGGCGCACCGCTGTCTTCACCTGCTCGCAGCGCAACAACCGACCGCATTATTGGAAAGAGCTATTGGTCCACGCCGAACAGGCGCGGCAGGACGGGCTTTCCATCCGCCCGGTCTGCGCGCCCCGCGGGGTCGGCGTCCTACTCGGCCTCGAGGGTAGCCAGAACCCGTTCTCCGGCACGCCGACCTATAGGAGCATTGCCCATTTACCGCGCAGCCAACGCATCCAGGCCATGCGCGATCCGGAAATCCGGCAAAAAATATTGTCGGAAGACCCAAAGACGGGCTCTACCTTCCCGCTGTTTCACCGGTTGACCTACGCGCAGATGTACCGCTTTGGGAACCCGCCTAACTACCAGCCGCAGCGGGAGGACAACATCGACGCCATCGCCGCGCGCGAAGGACGCACCGCCCCCGAAGTCGCTTACGATATTCTGATAGAGGATGAAGGTCAGAACTTCATCTACACGCCCCTCTCCAACTACGCGAATTACGATTTCTCTGCCTCTGAAGCGATGCTGGATGATCGCAATTCGATCATGGGCCTGGGCGATGGTGGCGCGCATGTCGGCTTCATCCTCGATGCCGGATATCCGACCTGGCTGTTGACGTATTGGGGCAAGACCCGCAACCGATGGCCGCTCCCCGAGTTGATCCGCCGCCTAACCGCCGACCCAGCCAGCGCGGCGGGGCTCTCCGACCGGGGCGTGATTGCCATTGGCAAGAAGGCCGATGTGAACGTCATCGATCACGACCGGCTCGGCTTCGGGCGGCCGTATGTGACGCATGATCTGCCGGCCGGCGGAAAGCGCTTGTTGCAAAAGGCGGATGGCTACGAGGCCACAATTGTCTCCGGCGCCGTCACCTACCGCAACGGCGAAGCCACCGGCACCCTGCCAGGCCGTTTGGTGCGTGGACAACGCTGAGGTTGGGGTTCACGCGACAAATGTGCTATTTGCCCTTCAAAGACCAGGAGGAACGAAAGCCATGCGCCTGACCGAAGAACAGATCCGTCAGTTTGACGAAGAGGGCTATCTCTTCCTTCCCGATTGCTTCTCCCCAGAAGAGGTCGCGGCCCTGCGGCTGGAAGCGGTATCGATCTATGATACCGATCGACCAGAAGTGTGGCGCGAGAAATCCGGCTCTCCGCGGACCGCATTTGCCGCGCATACTTACAACGAGGCCTTCCGACTGCTGGGCGCCCACCCGCGACTGATCCGTCCGGTCGAACAACTGTTCGGCGAACAACTCTACATGCATCAGTATAAGATCAACGCGAAATCCGCCTTCGATGGCGAGGTTTGGCAGTGGCATCAGGATTTCGGCACCTGGCATCGCGACGACGGCATGCCAGAGCCACGCGCGATGAACATCTCCGTTTTCCTCGACGAAGTTACCCACATCAATGGCCCGCTGATGATCGTGCCGCGCAGCCACAAACATGGCGTGTTCGCGGCCGGGCACGATCTGTCCACCACCAGCTATCCGCTCTGGACCCTGGACAACGATACCGTAACCAAATTGGTCGAGGCCGGCGGAATCATAACCCCGGTCGGCAAGCCCGGCGCAATGCTGATGTTCCACGGCAATATCGTGCATGGATCAGCTGGCAACATCACCCCGTTCCCACGCAAAATCGTCTATCTGACGCTGAACGCGGTCTCGAACTACATCCGCAAGCCGACCCGCCCGGAGTGGATCGCACATCAAGATTTCACCCCGATCGTGCCGGTAGCCGACGACGCGTTGCTGCAATACGCCCAGAACTACCGGCAAGCGGCGGAGTAATCCGCCGCCTAGGCCTCTTGAGGTTGCCGCCATGCGTCGCTGAGCGTTAATCTTCCCCGTTCAGCGACGTAGGAGACCGCGTATGGTCGTCATGGCATCAGGTATCGAGGCCGC
>CAINEA010001079.1 GCA_903847525.1 uncultured Acetobacteraceae bacterium
CGAACATTCATCATCCGTAATCCCCGGCCTTCAGGCCGTTTTAGGGTCCGGAGTCTCTCTTAACCACCTGTCCAGGATTTGGGGTCCACCTCAGTTGCCACGTATCAGGGGCTGCTGGAACGGTTCAAGGCGCAAGGATACGACATCGGCCAGTTCCGCCGCGTGCCACAATCACCGGACGATATCGGCAAGCCCGGTTATCAGTAGACGAGTTGCGGTTTCACACTTCGTGAAATCACCCCAGAGGCTGGTTCAACGGGAGATGGGATGGGACGGAGCGGCTCGGAGCCAGATCGCCCATGATCAATCGCACGGAATGGGTGTTGCCATCATCGGTCATACGGATACGGACAGGCCGTTCGTCGATGCGAACGTCATCCAGCCACGCCTGCGATATGCCACGGCTGCGTCCTTCAGGGTTCTCCACCGAGATATCGAACCGGGCAGCGCCGCAGCGCATCTGCATCTCGAAGCCCGTCCAGGTCCTCGGTACGCAGGGATCGATCCATACCTCGTCGCCCCGGCGCTGTAGCCCGAGGATCCATTCGATTCCTGCCCGGTACATCCAGCCGGCCGAGCCGGTGTACCAAGTCCAGCCGCCTCGTCCGACATGCCCGGATGCCGCATAGATGTCGGCCGCGATTACGTAAGGCTCGACCTTGTAGCGGTAGGATTCTGCCGCGGTCCGGGCGTGGTTGATGGGATTGAGCATGGCGAACAATTCGCCGGCGCGGTCGCCGTCCCCGCGCATGGCAAGCGCGATGACCGACCAAATGCCGGCATGGGTGTATTGGCCGCCGTTTTCGCGAATGCCCGGCGGATAGCCCTTGATATAGCCGGGATCCAGCGGCGTGTGATCGAACGGCGGCGTGAACAGCAGAGCGAGCCCATCATGACGGCGAACGAGCTGTTCATCTACCGCCGTCATGGCCCGGGCCGCGCGCGCCGGGTCGGCGGCACCCGAGATCACCGACCAGGACTGCGCGATCGAGTCGATCCGGCATTCGCTGCTGGCGGCGGATCCCAACGGGGTGCCGTCATCGTAGTAGCCGCGCCGGTACCAGCCACCATCCCAGGCTTCCCGCTCAACAGAGGTCCGCAGCGCGGCCGCGTGGGCGCGCCATGTGCGGGCACGGTTCGTTTCGCCCCGAGCTTCCGCGATGGGCGTGAATTCCTGCAATGCGGCATAGAGGAACCAGGCCAGCCAGACGCTTTCGCCGGCGCCGCCCTCGCCGACCCGGCTCATGCCATCGTTCCAATCGCCGGTTCCGATCAGCGGCAGCCCGTGCGAGCCGGTTGCCAGGGCGTGGTCCAGGCCGAGCGCGCAATGGTCGAACAGGGTGGCCGTGCGCGTGGAAACCATCGGCTGAAAATAGTTCTCGTGCTCATGCTCACCGAGGACGGGGCCGTCCAGGAAGGGCACTTCCTCCTCCAGCACGGCGTGATCGGCGGTGACCGTCAGGTAGCGTGACGCGGCGTAGGCGAGCCATACACGGTCGTCGGAAATCCGGGTTCGTACCCCCTGCCCCGCCGGTGGCAGCCACCAATGCTGCACGTCTCCCTCCGGGAACTGCCGTCCGGCGGCACGCAGTAGATGGGCCCGGGTCAGATCCGGCCGAACCGGCGCCAGGGCCATGCCGTCCTGCAACTGATCGCGGAAGCCGAAGGCGCCGCTGGCCTGATAGAAGCCCGAGCGGGCCCAGACCCGGCAGGCCAGGGTCTGATACAGCAGCCAGCCATTCAGCATGATGTCCATGGCGCGGTCGGGAGTTTTTACCTGGGTCGCGCCGACGATCGTCTCCCAATGGGCGGTCACGTCGCGCATCACCTCGTCCAGATCGGCGGCGCCATAATGCGCGATCAGGCGACTTGCGTCCTCCGCCGTCCCGGTCGCGCCCAGCAGGAACAAGATCTCCAGGCTTTCGCCCGGGCGCAGTTCGAAACGCGTTTGCAGAACCGCACAGGGATCAAGACCGCCACCGGTCCGGTTGGACAGCGGCAACTCCCGCTCCAGAGCCGCCGGCCAGGCCAGAGTACCGTTGCGACCGATGAATTCGCGCCGGTCCCCGGTGACGCGCACCTCGCGGCCGGGCATGGCGGCGAAGGCGACATAGGGACCGAAGGCGGTATTCCATGGATTGCGCGCGAGGACGCCCCCGCCCGCGGCATCGCGCTCGGTGACGATCGTCGGCGCCGATGCCGACCGAGACGGTCCGAGCACCCATTCCACATAGCCTGTGACCGACAGGCGGCGCGTGCGTCGGGTCGTATTGCGCAGCGTCAGGCGGGAGATCTTCACCGGATCCGCGATCGGTACGAATTGCAGCAGGTCGGTCTCGATCCCGTGCGCCGCGCTGCGGAAGCGGCTGTAGCCCATGCCGTGATGGATCTGGTAGCGCGCCTCGCGAAGCCGGATCGGCAGCGCCGTTGGGCCCCAGATCGAACCGCTCTCCTCGTCGCGGACATACAGTATGTCGCCAGGGCGGTCACCGACCGGATCGTTGGACCAGGGCGTCAGCTGGTTCTCCCGGCTGTTCTGCCACCAGCTGTAGCCGCCGCCATCGGCGGTGACCTGAAAGCCGAAAGACGGGTTGGCGATGACGTTCATCCAGGGTGCGGGGGTTGTCTCTCCGTTGCGCAGCAGGGTGACGTACTCCCTGCCCCCTGCGGCGAAGCCACCCTGTCCGTTGAAGAACTCCAGCTCGGGCTCCGGCCAGCTCGCACCGGTCGCTTCCGGCCCCGACAGTAGCCGCACCGGCCCGGGCACCAACGCGACCGGATCATCCAGGCGGTCGAGCTGGTCGGCCAAGGTGCCGCGCCGGCTGATCAGCACGATCCGGGCGACACTCATGAGCAGCGCCTGCGTCTCGGGCGGGATCAGGTCTGTGCGCAGTTCATAGACATGGCCATTTCGAAAACCCGCCTCCCCCGCGCTGCCGGCAAGTGCGATCCGCGTTTGGCCCATACGGATCGCGGTGTCGATGGCAGTTTGCAGGTCCTGATTGTACGAAGCCTTCTTCTCGTTCAGTATCACCAGGTCCACCGCAACCTGTTTCATCCGCCAATATTCATGCGCCTGCAGCAATTGGCGCACCACGCCGACATCATCCACTTCATCGATCCGTACCAGGAGGATCGGCAAATCGCCGGAAATCCCGTGCGCCCAAAGCAGCGTCGGCCCGCCACCGCCACGGCGCAAGATCTCCGATGACGGCCGCAATGCCGGGTTGGCATAGACCAGGTGGCTGGCAAGCCGCTGGAAGCGCGCCGCATCGCGCTGCTTGATGGCGATATGGCGCAGCTGCACCTGGGCCTGTGTCCAGGCAAGCGTGAACGCCCGGTCGAATGCCGCCGGGTCCCGATGCCGGTCGGCCAGCTCCAGAACGTCGTTCCGGCTCTCGGCCACGATGGTCCAGAACGCCAGATGAATGGTGGCGCCCGACGCGATCCGCACGCGGCGGCGCAGGCTGAAGATCGGATCGAGCACGGTGCCGGTGCTGCCGGTCAACGAACGGCTGCGGTCCATCGCGGCGGCATCGCGCAGTCCGCGGCCCCGCCCCAAAAAGGCGGCGCGGTCGGTTTCCACGTGCAGGTCGCCGATCGTCTCGCCTTTGACGACGACGAGGTGGGCTGCCCAGATCTCCGGATCGGCCGGTGCGCGGCGACGTCGGGTTGCCAGAACCACCCCGGCGTCCGGGAGATATTCTGTCTGCACGAACAGCTTGGAGAAAACCGGATGCGCCGCGTCATCGGCCGGCGCGGCCAAGGCGAGCTCCATGTAGGAGGTCACGTCGATCTCCCGGGTCCGTGCGGAAGTGTTGGTCAGCGTGAGCCGGCGGACCTCCGCGTCATCCTCGGCGGAGACGACGATCTCCATCGTCGTGACCAACGATCCATCCCGACGGGTGAATTCCGCGCGTTCCTCGGTGAAGACGACCTCGTAGCTGTCCGCGTTGACGCCGCTCGGCTGGTAGCCGGCCGACCAAACGGCGTCGCTCGCGACGTCGCGCAGGAAGAAATAGGAGCCCCAATCGTCGCAGGTGGCATCTTCCCGCCAGCGGGTGATCGCCCGGCCGTGCCAGCGGCTGTAGCCGGACCCGCTGGCGGTGACCATGACGCTGTAGCGGCCGTTCGACAATATGTGCGTGGCAGGCGTCATGGTGTGCGGCGAGGACAGCCGGCGCGACACCGGAACGTCCTGGTCGCCGGCGCGGCCAACCCGGCGCGTCTCTTCGGCCTTTTCCTCCGCCGGCATCCGGTTGCGCGGCGTACGTTCCTGCAGCAACAATTCGGTCGCCTGGATGCGCGGCTCGGCATGAAAGCGGCTGCGCATGATGCCGTCCAGGACGGCATTCAGAATAGCGATGATCGTCATGCCCTGGTGATGCGCCATATAGGCACGGACGATGGCGACCTTCTGGCCGTCCAATACCCGTGCGGGGGTATAGTCGAGCGCTTCGTAGAAGCCATGCACTCCCAGGCCGCCCGCCTCGGCAAGACGGACGAAGTTCTGCGCGGCGGCGCGGGGATCCACCATCGCGGCGAGTGCGGTGGCATACGGAGCGATCACCGTGCTCTCGCCAAGTCCACGTTTCAGCGCCAGGTCCGGAACGCCGAAATTCGAATATTGGTAGGTGAATTCCAGATCGCGGGCATTGAACGCCGATTCCGACATGCCCCAGGGCACGCCGTGTCCCGCGGCATAGGTCATCTGGCGCCGCACGATCAGCCGGTTCGTGGTTGCCAACAGGCTGCCGGTGGGCGCGCGCATCACCAGGGATGGCATCAGATATTCGAACATCGAACCGGACCAGGAAATCAGCGCCGCGCCGCGCCCGACGGCGGTGACCAGCCGGCCGAGGCGGAACCAATGCGACACCGGCGCGTCGCCCTTGGCGATCGCCAGGAAGCTGGCAAGCCGCGCCTCGGAGGCCAGCAGATCGTAGCAACTGGGGTCGAGGTTGCTGTCGCTGGTGCGAAAGCCGATCGAGAGCAACTTGCGTTCCGGATCCAGCAGGAAATCGAACCGCATCGCCTCCGCCGTGGCGCGCGCGCGTGCGGCGACATTGCGCAGCCGGCCTGTCCATGATTCCGCGGCGTCTGGCACAACGACCCCGGCCGGCGTCCGCCATGCCTGGTCGCGGCTCCGTGCTGCCACGGATCGCGATGCCGCCTCCGCCCAGGCGAGGATTTCCGCCGTTGCCATTCGGGGATGGGTCCGGTGCAATACATTGGCGGCCTCGACGAGCCGTGTCGCCTGGTCGCCGATCCCATCCTGCAGCGCGCCAGCCTGCCGCGCCCCTTCGATCAGGGAACCCAATTTGTCCAGCGCGTCTTGCACCGGTTGGCCATCCACACCGATTTCTTCGTGCAGCAAATTTTGCCGGAGGATCGCCAATGCGTCCTCGACGCCATTCCATGTGGATGCCGCGGCAAAAGGAGGGGTGGCCCAGCCTTCACAGGCATTCGCCAGCGCGATCAGGTGACCCGAGAGATTGCCGCTGTCCACGGAGGAAACATATTTCGGTTCCAGCGGGTGCAGGTCGGTCGTGTCGTACCAGTTGAGAAAATGCCCGTTGAACCGTTCGAGCTGGTCCATCGTATCCAACGTGGCTTCCAGCCGCTCGACCGCATCTGCCAGTCCGATCCAGCCGAAATCCTGCGCGGCGACCACCGACAGCAGATAGAGCCCGATATTGGTCGGCGAAGTGCGGTGGGCGACGACGGGCCTGGGGTCCTCCTGGAAATTATCCGGCGGCAGGTTGTTCTCGGCGGCGGTAACGAACGTTTCAAAGAACCGCCAGGTGCGTCGCGCGATCAGCCGCAGCGCCAGCAGATCCTCGGTAGACACCTCGGCGCCATCGTCGCTGAGCGGAGCACGGCTGACACACCAAGCGATCGCGGGGGCGAGCAGCCACAGGCATGCAAAGGGGACCGCGAGGCGCCACACGCCGGGTGGAGCGAATACCGCGGCGGCCAGCGCCGCGAGAGCCAGGACAATCGTCCCGGGCATGTGCCGGTAATGACCGGCGACGTTTTGGCGGGAGCGGGATTTCGCCTCTTCCGCCGTCTGCCATTCCAGCAGCCGCCGCCGGGTAATGCCCAGGCGGATCAGGGTGCGGACCACGGCATCGGCCATCCTCGCCGCCTGTTCCGCCAACAGACAGACGACCAGAGCGACCTGGGTGACGGCCAGGCGCGTGGCCGCCCGGACATCGCGCAGATAATTGTAAACGGAACCGTTTCCGCGGCCCGGCGCCATATCGGCCAGCACCGGCAACACATACGGCAACAGAATTGTCAGGAGCAGAAATCCGGTCCAGAACAGCGCCGCATCGAAGCCCAGCCGCCAGCCGCAGAACAGGCCCAGAACGAGGCTGGGCGCGGTCAGGCTGCGACGCAGATTGTCGATCATCTTCCAGCGCCCAACCGCGGGCAGGCGCACATTTCCCCGGTTGAAAATCCACGGCAGCAATTGCCAGTCTCCGCGGGTCCAGCGGTGCTGGCGCGACAGCGCCACATCGTAGCGGGCGGGAAATTCCTCGACGACCTCGACGTCGGACGCGAAACCCGCGCGGGTAAAAATTCCCTCGAACAGATCGTGGCTTAGCATCGTGTTGTCGGGGACGCGGCCAGCCAATGACCCTTCGAACACATCCAGATCGTAGATGCCCTTGCCGGCGTAGGATCCCTCGTCGAACAGATCCTGGTAGACATCCGAGCTGGCGGCAGCGTACGGGTCGATCCCGGCGTCCGCGGAGAACGCGTACTGAAATACCGACGTCTCCGTGCCAACCGGCAGAGACGGGGTAACCCTTGGCTGCAAAATGCCATGCCCGGCGACAACCCTGCCCAGGACGGGGTCCAGAACAGGGCGATTCAGCGGATGAGCCATCTTGCCGATGAGGCGGCGAACGGTGTCGCGCGGCAGCCGCGTGTCGGAATCGAGCGTGATGATGTAACGAACGCCGGTGGGAAATTCGAGCGCCGTGCCGGGGAATGGCAGGAAGCTGGTATCGGTGGCGCCGCGCAGTAGCCGGTTCAGCTCGTGCAGCTTGCCGCGCTTGCGTTCCCAGCCCATCCAGACGCCCTCGGCGGCATTCCATAGGCGACGGCGATGCAGCAGCAGAAAGCGCGCTCCGGCAACGCCCGGGTCAGGGTCGCGCGGATATTGCCGGTTGAGGCGGGCTATGCCTTCGGCTGCGACCTGGAACAGCGCCTCGTCGTCCGCTTCGGTCTCGGCCGGCGCATCGGTCCAGTCCGACAGCAGGGCGAAGCTCAGATCGCCATCCGGGCTGGCCAGATAATGGATTTCCAAGCGCTCGATCTGCTCGCCGATTGCCGCCAGGCCGGTCAACAGCGTGGGTACGACCACGAGGGTTCGCAGGTCTGCCGGAACGCCCTCGCGCAGCGCCAAGGCTGGCAATGCGGTCGGCGGGATCCAGCCGGTGATAAAGCGGTTCACCAGGGCAACCGCCACCTCGCCGGCAGGAAGCGCACTGAGCACGGCAAACAGCAGGAGGCTCCAGGCGCCAATGCCGTAAGCGGCCAATCCGCCTGCCGCTAATGCCATCAGGATCAGGGTCAGCACCGCTATGGAGCCGACATAGCCGCGAAGGCCAAGGCGCCTGCATTTCCGGCGCAACCAGATTCGCATCGTGGGTCGATAGAAGATGGTTGCCTCGAAATCGAGGCGCCCGGTACCGATCAGGTAATATCCGGGGTCGTCCCGGCTCGCCTGCACCGGTTGCGGCGGCGGCGATGCCCAGGTGACCCGCAGCACCTCGCGCGTGACATCGAGCTCCGACAGCCGCGATCCGCGGGCCAGTTCCTCGATCGCCGTCCGATAGCTGTTGCGCGTCGCAAAGTCCATCTGCGCGTAGGCGCTGCCTTCCCGCAGGGCCGCATCGACGAGGCAGACGCTTTCGAACCACTCCGTCCAGTCGACGGTCGAGATCATCCGCATGCTGGTGATGGCATTGCGGACCGTGACGCTCAGCGCCGCCTGGCTCTGATGCACTTCCTGGACCACCGCGTCAGCGGTCGTGCCCTGGGCTTCCAGCCGCCCTTCCAGCCAGACCAGAGCCGGGGTCGTGTCCGGATCCTGGTCGCGCAGCCGCTGCACCAGTTGCACCGCGAACGTGCGGTCCAAGGGGCCGGCGGGAATACCGGCGATGATGCCCGGCAGCGTCGACGCCAGGGCTCCATCCGCGCCGAGAATGGCGTTGGCCGCCTCATCGGCAAGCCGGCGCTGCGTCCGGTTCTCGATCATGCGCGTGGCCGCGCGGCGCAAATTCTCCACCAGCACGATCCGAAGCGTGATCGCCACGGCCCAAAGCTCGCCGATGGCGAGCGGCTGGACGCGCTGATAGGCATTGACGAAGCGGCGCAACGTCTCAGTGTCGAAGCGGCTGTCGGTATGCGCGACGAAAGCCCAGGCGATGCCGAGAACGCGCGGATAGCCGGCAAACGGACCGATCGCCAGCTTGGGCAGCTGGCGGTAATAGCCGGGCGGAAGATCGTCGTGGATTTCGCGGACCTGCGCCGCCACGACGTGATAGTTATCGACCAGCCATTGGGCCGCGGGCGTCAGCGGTTCGCCGGCTGCATTGGCGCGGATCAACACATTATGCGCGTTGAGCAGTTGGCGGTAGTTATCCCGCACGCGGCCAAACACCGGCTGCCCTGCCGCATTCAGCCCGACGATCGGCTGTGCCTTGGCGAGACTTTCCGCGTGTTGCTCCAGGCGCTCGACGCTGAACAGCTCGGCACGCACGAGATCATCGCCGGTCCATGGCGATGGGCCCTCGGCACGCACCGCTCGAAGGCGGATCATGGCCGTCTACCTGGGAACTTCGGATCTTTCGGGGGAACGGAGCGCTGACCGGCCAAGAATTCTCGCTGCAAGCGACTCATACTGGCTGTCGGGCCCACTGGATCAACAAGGAAATCCAAACTGGCGCGCCGGATAGCGGCCGAATTAGGGCGCTCTGGGTATGGCTGCCCCGTCCGGCGCGGGCGATTGCCGACGTAGAGTTAGCCGGCCCTTGTTCGGCGCGAAGGTGGGAGACGGTCTGGAGCGTAGCCTTGCCCGGGCCGTATCCCGGGAGGCGCCTGGCGCACTGGCGGAGATAGGGGCCTGTATCGATGGCTACCATGCCGCTTCGACCGTGGTTCGTTGAACGGGTAGACGGATCAACCTTCATGCCACCGGAGCCGCGTCGAACGCATTCTGATCCATGAGAACCCCTTATTATAATGCACGATCCTGCCTTTATTATTACGTATCTGGAACATACTGCCTGATGTAACGCGGAGCTTTGACCACGGCGCTCGCCGATGGATCCCTTCTTCGAGGACCCAACGCGCGGTTGGGCAGTTAGGTTCCATTGCCTCGAATCTTTGGCGAACTGTGCCGCCGAGCATAACTTTGATGCAGCAGAACGCTCTCGATCCTGTCGGGCCACCTGTGGGCGCCGGGGTTGAGGGCTGGAAATCGCCTTCGTGTTGGCATTGATAAGCCGATATTCCCCGGATGATCGGCCAATTTGGCCTCCACGAAGGACCGGCAGCCTGTAATATACGGTATCGCAACATATATATCACCAGAATGATACCGGAAACCGCGTCGACTGATCGGTGGTCGCAGCCGTAGCGAGAATCCGGCCCTGTGGGCACGCATCGGGACACACGTCCCCTGCGGCTGCCCTGGCTAGCCTGCGATGATGCGGCCAATCCTCAACATCGGGCCGGCGGTAGCGGCCGAAGCGCTGCGATGGCGGCCAGGATTTTCTGAAACAGACCCCGCGACACCATGACCTCGGCCATCTGGAAGACGATCGACCGGCCGTGGCGAACG
>CAINEA010001080.1 GCA_903847525.1 uncultured Acetobacteraceae bacterium
ACGTTCCAGTCGCATATCGACGGCTCCAAACACCGCCTGACGCCGGCCAGTTCGATCGGCATCCAGCACCAGCTGGACGCCACGATCACCATGGCACTGGATGAATGCACACCCTTCCCCGCCACCCCCGAGGAAGCGGAGTGATCGATGGAAATGTCGATGCGCTGGGCGCTGCAATCGCGGGAGGCGTTCATCGCGCGCGAGGGGTACGGGCTGTTCGGCATCGTGCAGGGCGGCGTCTATCCGCACCTGCGCGCCCGGTCGGTGGCGGCGCTGACCGGGATTGGTTTCGAGGGCTACGCCGTCGGCGGCCTCGCGGTCGGCGAGGGCCAGGAGATGATGTTCACCGTGCTGGACGGCACCGTGCCGCTGCTTCCGGCGGACAAGCCGCGCTATCTGATGGGTGTGGGCACGCCGGACGATCTGATCGGCGCTGTGTCGCGTGGGATCGACATGTTCGACTGCGTGATGCCGACCCGGGCCGGGCGCACGGCGCGGGCCTATACGTCCCATGGCGTGTTCAACCTGCGCAATGCCCGTTTTGCCGGTGACGCCCGCCCGCTGGATCCCACCTGTGGCTGCCCGGCTTGCACTCGCCATACGCGGGCCTATCTGCATCATCTGTTCCGTGCCGATGAGATGCTGGGGCCGATGCTGCTGACCTGGCATAATTTGACCTATTACCACGACCTGATGGCCGGGCTGCGTCAGGCTATCATCGCCGGCAATTTATCCGAGCATGCCAATACCGTGCGCGCTGGCTGGATCGTGGGAGAGGAGCCGATATGACCGAAACCCCCTATGCCGGCCTGACCCAGCTCGGCCAGCACATTGAAGCTCCCACGTCGCCCGATTTGGCGAAACTGGAGCGGGTGCCCAACCCGGCACCCGGAAAAGCCTACGTCGTGCGCTTCGTCTGTCCGGAATTCACGTCTCTGTGTCCGCTGACCGGCCAGCCGGATTTCGCGCATATCGTTATCGACTACATACCCGACGAATGGCTGGTGGAGAGCAAGTCGCTAAAGCTATTCTTCGGCAGCTTCCGCAACCATGGGGCCTTTCACGAGGCCTGCACGATGATGATCGCGGACCGGCTGGTAGGGTTGATGGGTCCGCGCTGGCTGCGCATCGGTGCCTATTTCTATCCGCGCGGCGGCATGCCGATCGACGTGTTCTACCAGACCGGTGCACCACCGGACGGTGCGTTCATCCCGCCGCAGGACGTGCCGCCCTACCGTGGCCGCGGCTGAAGATCCTCGGCCCGCCATCCGCGACCGGGCGCTTGCGCTCGGCTTCCACGCCGTTGGTTTCTGCCGCGCCGAACTTGGGCCGGAAGCTCGCAGCCGGTTGAAGGATTTTCTGGCTTCCGGTCAGCAGGGCGATATGGGCTGGCTGGCGGAGCGGACCGACCAACGCAGCCATCCGCAATCGCTGTGGCCGGAAGCGCGCAGCGTGATCGCGCTCGGCCTGTCCTATGCGCCGGACGGCGATCCGCTGGCGACGCTGGAACGGAAAGATCGCGGCAATATCTCGGTCTATGCCCGCAATCGCGACTATCACGACGTCGCCAAGGGAATGCTGAAGCATCTGGGCCAATTCGTGGTTTCGCGCTTCGGCAACGACGTGAAGGTGTTTGTCGACACCGCCCCGGTGATGGAGAAGCCCTTGGCCGAACGCGCCGGGATCGGCTGGCAGGGCAAGCACACCAATCTGGTTTCCCGCGAACATGGATCCTGGCTGTTCCTGGGCGAGATCTATACCACGCTGGAGATCCCACCCGATCCGCCGCATGCGAACCGTTGCGGGTCCTGCTCGCGCTGCATGGCCGCCTGCCCCACCAACGCCTTCCCCGCACCCTATCGGCTGGATGCGACGCGCTGCATTTCCTATCTGACGATCGAGCATAAGGGGGCCATTCCGGAAGAATTCCGCGCGGCGATGGGCAACCGCATCTATGGCTGCGACGACTGCCTGGCGGTATGCCCGTGGAATCGCTTCGCCGCTGCCACCGACACGGACAAATTGCGCGCGCGTGCCGACCTGACCGCGCCGAAGCTGGCGGAGCTGGCCCTGCTGGATGACGCCGCGTTCCGCGCCCTGTTCACCGGATCACCGATCAAGCGCATTGGGCGGAACCGTTTCATCCGCAATGTGATGATCGCCGCCGGCAATTCCGCCGACCCGTCGCTGATCCCGACGGCCAAGAGATTATCGGCCGATCCCGATCCGGTGGTGGCGGAAGCCGCCGAATGGGCACTGGCACGGCTGACAGCATGACCGGGCTCATCAAGCGCAGCTTTTCCCTGGCCGGACACCGCACCTCGGTGGCGTTGGAGGAGCCGTTCTGGTCGGCGCTGGTGGAGATTGCCGATTCCCGCGGACTTACGCTGTCGGCCCTTGTGGCCGGGATCGACGCCGAGCGCGAGCCGGATCAGCCCTTGGCTTCCGCCCTTCGCTTGGCGGCTCTGGCGGCTTTCCGGACCTAGCCACCGGCCAGCGGAACGAGGCCGGTGCGGGCAATCACCGCGGCCGCCGCCTTCGTGGACAAGAACGCCACGAACGCCCGCGCCAGCTCCAGCCGCGCCGATGCGCTGAACAGGCCGGCGGAAAACACCGACTCGCTGCCCAGCACCGCCGGCAGCGGGCCGACAATGTCGATACCCGGCACTTCCATCAATTCGCTGATCTGCTGAACCGCGAGTTCGGCCTCGCCGCTGGCGAGCTTCTCGCCGGTGAAGCCGCTGGGGATGATGGTGGCCTTCGCATTCACCTCGGCAGCGATGCCCAGGCGTTCGATCAGCCCGGCGAAGAAGATGCCGCTGGCGCCGGCGCGGGAATACACCACCGACTTCGCCGCCAGCAGGGTCTGCTTCACCGCTTCGCCGCTGGAAATATCCGGCCTCGGCGCGCCCGGCCGCACCGCGAAGCCGACAGCCGAGCGCGCCAGGTCGGCGCGGCTGCCGGGCAGCATGGTTCCGGCGGCAATCAAATGGTCGATCCCGGCGGCCGTGAGGATCGCCACGTCGGCCGTCGCGCCCTCGGCAATGCGCTGCATCTGCACCACAGTCGGGCCGTAGCCGGCTTGCAGCCGGGTACCGGTCTCGGCCTCGAACGCCGGGATCAGGTCGCGCAGGGCGCCTTGCAGGCCGAGGGTGGACAGCAGTTCCAGGGCCATGGGTCAGCCACGCGCCTTGGCGGCGAGCGCGCTGGCCCGCTTAAGCACTTCCTGCGCCCGTGCTACCACGGGAATATCGATCATCTTGCCCTCGAACTCGATCGCGCCCTTGCCGGCCGCCAGGGCTGCGTCGTACGCGTCCACCATCGCCTGGGCGCGGCGCACCTCTTCGGCGGTGTAGCCGTACTCCTCGTTCAGGATCGGCACCTGCAGGGGATGGATGCAGGCCGCACCGGCGAAACCGAGCTTGCGCGAACGCTTGATCGTGGCGCGGAACGCCTCGGTGTCCTTGTAGTCCGCGACGGTACCGATGAAGCCGAGCGGTAGGATGCCGGCGGCTCGGGCGGCGAAGATGGAATGCTGTTTCGGATAGAACAGACCTTCTGCCTCCGGCAGCATGCCGACGGACAAAGCGATATCCTCGGCACCGATGGTGATCGCCACCACGCGCGGATGGCTGCGGGCGATCGCCTCGGTGCGGAAGAAGCCGCTGGCGGTTTCCACCATGGCGATGAAGCGCACGGTGCCGTTGGGCAGGCCGCGCTCGAGTTCCAACTCGTCGACGATCTCGGCGATCATCTGGATGTGCTCGGCACTTTCGATCTTCGGCAAGGCCAGCGCGGTCACGCCGGGAATGATCGCGGCTTCCAGATCGGCGATCAGCATGCGCCAGGGCCGGTTCACCCGCACCACCACATCCGCCCCCTTGCGCGAGACCTTGGGGATGGCAGCCGCGATCATCGTGCGAGCCTGGGCTTTCTGAGACGGCGCAACGGCGTCTTCCAGATCGAGGATGTAGGCGTCCGCATTGCGGTCCGCCGCCGTGTCGACGAATTTCTCAACGTTGACCGGGACGTACATCAACGAGCGCCAGACGGGTAGCTTTCGTTCCATCTTCTTATTCCTTGATCGCGCCGGCGCTTACGAGGGCGGCGAGTTGTTCATCGGTATAGCCAAGCCCGGTCAGAATTTCCCGGGTGTGCTGGCCGAGATCGGGTGCGGGCAGCCGCAACTTGCCAGGGGTTTCGGACAGGCGCGGAATGATGTTGTGCATCAGCACCGAACCGGCCTCGGCATCTGGTGCTTCCACGATCACGCCGCGCGCCTGCACATGCGGGTCGTCGAGGAATTGGTCGATGTCATAGACCGGCGTCGCGGTAACTTCCGCAGCCTCGAACACCGCCATGTTTTCCGCCAGGGTGCGTGCGGCGATGAAATCAGCAATCGGCGCCTCACATTCCTCCACGTGCGCAAGCCGGTCCGTATTGGTGCGAAAGCGCGGATCGGTGATCATGTCGTCGCGGCCGACGGCGCGCATCAGCCGTTCCGACATCGCCTGGATGGAGGCGGAGATGGCGATGTAGCGGCCTTCCTTGGTGCGGAACGTGTTGCGCGGCGAGGTGGTGATAGACCGGCTGCCGGTGCGCGGCGACAGTTCGCCGGACACTCTGTAGATCGCCGCTTCCGGGCCTAGGATCGAAACGATCGGGTCGAGCAGCGGCAGGTCGATAACCTGGCCTTTTCCGCCTTTCTCCACTTCGCGCAGGGCGATCATCACCGAATAGGCGCCATACAGCCCGGCCACCATGTCCGCCAATGCCAGCGGCGGCAGCAGCGGCGGGCGGTCCGCGTAGCCGTTCTTGGAGGCGAAGCCGGACATCGCTTCCACCAGCGTGCCGAAGCCCGGGCGGTCGCGGTACGGGCCGTCCTGGCCGAAGCCGGTGACGCGCACGATGATCAAGCCGGGGTTGCGCGCGTGCAGCACGTCCGGCGCGAAGCCCATGCTTTCCAGCGTGCCGGGGCGGAAATTCTCGATCAGCACCTGGGTGGTATCGAGCAGGTCGTGCAGCGCCTGCTTGGCCACCGCCGAGCGCAAATTGATCGCCAGGCTTTTCTTGTTCCGTGCATAGACCTTCCAGTGCAGGCTTTGGCCCTTGGTGCGCCAGGCGCGCAGGGGGTCGCCCTTGTCGGGGTCCTCGATCTTGATCACCTCGGCGCCGTGATCGGCCAGTTGCAGGCTGATCATGTTGCCGGCTACCAGGCGGGACAGGTCCACAACGCGGATGCCGGCAAGCGGCGCCTTGGCCGTGGGGTCGAATTCGATGTACTGGATCATGTAGCCAGCTTATGCGGGCATCGCGAGAGGGTCTACGGGTCAGCCCGCATGCCGCCGCCCGGCACCCACAGCACGTCGTTCGCCGCGTTGTCGTTCAGCTTGCGCGACAGCACGAACAGATGGTCGGACAGGCGGTTGAGGTAGCGGATCACGGCGGCGTTGATCTCTTCCTGCGCCGCCAGGGCCACCGCGAGGCGTTCGGCCCGGCGGACCACGGTGCGCGCGTGATGGGCATGCGCCGCCGCCGGGCTGCCGCCGGGCAGGACGAAGCTGGTCAGGCGGGGCAGGTCTTCGTTCATCGCCTCCACCTCCATTTCCAGCCGCTGGATTGGCGTGTCCGTCAGGCGCAAGCGCTCGCCCGCCTCGCCGGGCACACAGAGATCCGCGCCGATATCGAACAGATCGTTCTGGATCCGCGCCAGCATGGCATCCGCCTCGCCATCCGTGTGCAGGCGCAACAGGCCGAGGATGGCGTTGGCCTCGTCCACGGTGCCGTAGGTCTCCACCCGCAGCGCGTCCTTGCGCACCCGCGTACCGTCGCCGAGGGAGGTTTCCCCGCCGTCGCCGCCGCGCGTCACCACCCTGTCGATGCGAACCATGCCGGAATCCCTGATGTTGGCCGATTATCTCAGCGTGAAGTCTATCGATATGGACATCGTCGACTTTACCGGCACGCCGCCCTCGAGCGCCGGACGGAAATGCCAGGTTATGACAGCATCCCGCGCCGCCTTGTCCAGAATGAGATGGCCGGAGCTTCGCTCGATGTCCACCGCCTCGACATGCCCGTCGGCCGCAACATGGATCTGCACGACGACGAGGCCATGCTGGCCGAGTCGAGCCGCTTCATTGGGGTAGACCGGTTCGCGGTTGCGGTAGCGTGCATCGACCTCCACGGGGATGATTTGCGATCCGGAGGCGATCAAGGAACTCAGGCTGTCGGTGCCACCAAGGTTGATCTCCGGCGCGTGATCCGCCTGTGGAGCCGGCTTCGGCGACGGCGGAGGCATCGGCGCCGCCGTGACCTCGGCTTGCCTGGCGGGGACCGGCGCGGGCTCGGAAGGAGTAGGCTGGGGTTCTGGCTCAGCCTCGGGATCTTCCGGCGGCGGTGGCTCGGGAGTCTTTTCGGCCTTTGCCTCGGGCTTCTTGGGTGGTTCCTGCTTTTCCGGCGGCGCCTGTGGGGCCTCGGGGGCTGGCTTGTCCGACGCGTCGGGGGCGGTGGGCTTGCCGAAGCCCTTCTCCTGCACAATCACGAATTCGAGGGAGGGCAAGGGAGCGTCTGCGCCGGTCGGCTTCTCCGGCGCCGCCATAAACAATTCCGGCGCCACCAGAGCGGTCGCGGTCAGCAGGAAATGCAGGGCGATCGACGCGGCCGCGAAGATCAGAAGCCGGCGATTGGTCCGGCGGTTGGCATCCCGCCAGCGAAACCCCTGGATTCCGCGAAACCCAGGAATGGCACGGACCCCTCGTAGTTCGGGGAACGGCGAACCGGGGATCACAGCACCAGAACGCCCGTCTGCTTGGCCTTGCCTTCCGGCTCCACGTGGATGGTGATGACGAGGTGATCCATGTCGGTCTTCAGCGCAGTCTCGATCCGGTCGCAGATGTCGTGGCTGTCGGCCACGGTCATGGCACCCGGCACCACGAGATGAAATTCGACGAAGGTGAGCCGGCCGGCATGGCGGGTGCGCAGATCATGCGCCTCGATCGCGCCGGCGGCCTGTTCGGCGATCACTGCGCGGATGCGTTCGATCACTTTCAACTCCGGCGCGGCATCCATCAGGCCGCCCACCGACTCCCAGATCATCGACGCGCCCGACCACAACACATGCACGGCGGTGGCCGCCGCCAGAAGCGGATCAAGCGGCAGATAGCCAGTCTGCACGGCCAGGAACACGCCGATCGTGACCCCTACGGAGGTTACCACATCGGCCATCAGATGCTTGGCATCGGCCTTCAAGGTTGGGGACCGCAGCACCCGCCCGTTGCGAAACAGCAGTACCGCCCAGGCCGCGTTGATCGCCGTGGCGACGGCATTCAGCGCCAGGCCTTCGTAGGGCATCAGAATCGGCTGGGGGTTCTGCCAGGTTTTCCAGGCGTGCAGGAAGATCGACAGAGCGGCCACGACGATCAGCACGCCTTCGATCACGGCGGCGAAGAACTCCGCCTTGTCATGGCCGAACGGATGGTTGGCGTCGGCCGGCCTGGAGGCGAAGCGCAGCGCGATCAGGGCGACGACCGCCGCGGCGATGTTGACCGTGCTTTCCAGCGCATCCGAATACAGCGCGGCGCTGCCGGTTATCCACCAGGCAGCGCCCTTGATGGCCAGCACCAGGATGCCGATCCCGATACTGCCTGCCGCGATGCGTTCTGCCTTACCCAAGTTTTTACCGCGCTATTATGCCCCGGATGGGGATTTCCACCGAGCGTCTAGTGCGCTTTCACCCCGGAGTAAAAGCGTTGGGAGCGAAAGCGTTCGACGGCTTATGAACGGCTGCTTCTAGACAGAGAAGTACTTCGCCTTCGGGTTCAGCACCACGATGGCGCTGGTAGATTGCTCCGGATGCAATTGCGACTCGTCGGACAGCGACACGCCAATCCGCTCCGCGCCCAGCAGCTTCAACAAAGCCTCCTGGTCCTCCAGCTTCGGGCAGGCCGGGTAACCAAAAGAATAACGCGAGCCACGATAACCCTGGGCCAGCATCTTCTCCATGTCGCGGTCGTCCTCGGCGGCGAAGCCCAGTTCGGCGCGGATGCGCTTGTGGGTGTACTCGGCCATCGCCTCGGCCATCTCGACCGACAATCCGTGCAGGTAAAGATAATCCTGGTAGCGGTTCTCCTCGAACCAGACCCGCGCGGTATCGGACGCCTTCTGCCCGACCGTGACGACCTGCAACCCGATCACGTCCCGCTCCGCGTCATCGACGTCGCGGAAAAAGTCAGAAATACATTCGCCGTCTTCCTTGGGCTGGCGCGGCAGGGAGAAGCGGGTGAGTTCGGTGGTGCCGTCCTGGTCGAAGATGATCAGGTCGTTGCCCTGGCCGGCGGCCTTCCAGTAGCCATAGGCCGATTGCGGCTTAAGAATGTCGTCCTGCTCGCAGATCGTCAGCATGCGGCGCATCACCGGGCGCAACTCCTGCTTGGCCCAGCCAAGGAAATCATCAAGCGAGCGGCCCTGCTTACGGAAGCCCCATTGGAACTGATACAGGCTACGCTCGTTCACGAACGGCACGATCGCCTTGGCCGGCGCTTCCAGGACGCGCGCGCCCCAGAACGGCGGCACCAGCACCGGCGTGTCCTGCGTCATGCGCCTGCGGCGGATGCGCACGGCGTTCACGTCCACCGGCTGGAACGCCAGCGCATCGGCCTGGCCTAAGGTGCGCTTGGTGTTGCGCGCCTTGCCGGAACGCTTGGCCTGGGTCGCTGCCAGATAATCGTCGAACCCATTGCCGGTCACCTTATCCATCAGATGCAGCCCATCGAACGCATCGCGCGCATAGGCGACGCGGCCGGAGGCATAGGCCCGAACGCAATCATCCTCGACATAATTGCGGGTCAGCGCAGCACCACCCAGCAGCACCGGAACCTCCAGGCCCTGGCGCGACATTTCTTCCAGATTTTCGCGCATCACCACGGTGGACTTTACCAGCAACCCGGACATGCCGATGGCATGGGCGCGGTGTTCGCGCACAGCGGCGATCATGTCCGCAAGCGGCACCTTGATGCCGAGATTGACCACCCGGTAGCCGTTATTCGTCAGGATGATGTCGACCAGGTTCTTGCCGATGTCGTGCACGTCGCCCTTCACCGTGGCCAGCACGATGGTGCCTTTCTCCTGGCCCTCCAACCGTTCCATATGCGGTTCCAGATGGGCCACGGCGGCCTTCATCGTTTCCGCACTTTGCAGCACGAACGGGAGTTGCATCTTGCCAGCGCCGAACAGCTCGCCGACCACCTTCATGCCGTCGAGTAGGAAGTTGTTGATGATATCGAGTGGCTTGTTGGTCAGCATCGCCTCGTCGAGCTCGTCACCCAGGCCCTTGCGGTCGCCATCGACGATGCGGTCCTTCAGCCGGCCTTCCACCGTTTCCGCGCGCTTCTTCACCGTGGCGTCAGCGAGCTTGCGGTCGGCGAACACCTCCAGCAACTTGTGCAGCGGATCATAGCCCTCGGCGCGCCGATCGAAGATCAGGTCTTCGGCGATCTTCACCTCCTCCGGCGCGATCAAATGCAGCGGGCGTATCTTCGAAACATGCACGATCGCGCCGGTCATGCCGGCGCGGACGGCATGGTCGAGGAACACCGAGTTCAGCACAGCGCGCGCTGCGGGGTTCAGGCCGAAGCTGATATTGGACAGGCCGAGGATGATCTGAATGTCCGGGAACGCGTCGCGGATCATCCGGATCCCCTCCAGTGTCCAGGCGCCCAGCTTGCGGTCGTCCTCGTTGCCGGTGGCGATGGTGAAGGTCAGCGGATCGATCAGCAGGTCGGACTGGCGCAGGCCGTGTCTGTTGCAGGCGAAATCGACCAGGCGCGAGGCGATTCGCAGCTTGTCTTCCGCAGTCTTTGCCATGCCGACTTCGTCGATCGTCAGCGCGATCACCGCGGCGCCGAACTTCTTCGCCAGGAGCAGCCGGTCGGTGGCGTGTCCCTCGCCATCCTCGAAATTGATCGAGTTGATAATCGGCTTGCCGCCGTGCAGTTTCAGCGCCGCCTCGATCACTGGGGTTTCCGTGCTGTCGATCACCAACGGCGAGTTTACCGAGGAGGTGAAGCGGCGGATCACCTCGTTCATCTCCACCACTTCGTTGCGGCCGACGAAGGCGGTGCAGATGTCGAGGCTGTTGGAACCTTCAGCGATCTGCTCGCGGCCCATCGAGACGCAGCCGTCCCAGTCGGCCTTTTCCTGCAGCTCACGCCATTTTTTCGAGCCGTTGGCGTTGCAGCGCTCGCCAATGGCGAAGAAGGCGTTTTCCTGGCGCAGCGAGACCTGCTGATACAGCGAGGCGACGGACGGCACCCAGATCGGTTTGCGCGCGACCGGCGCCGGGCGGATGCCCCCACGCGTCCCGGATGCGCGCTTGCGTAGCATCGCGTCCAGCGCCTGGATATGCGGGATCGAGGTGCCGCAACAGCCGCCGATCAGGTTCATGCCGTCCTCAGCGACGAAGCGTTCTACCCAGCTGGCCATCTCCTCCGCACCCAGCGGGTAGCGGGTCTGCCCATCCACCAATTCCGGCAGGCCGGCATTGGGCTGGATCGACAGCAGGCCCGGCCAGTTCGCAGCCAGCCAGCGGACATGCTCGGCCATTTCCTGAGGGCCGGTGGCGCAGTTCAGGCCCATCAGCGGCACATCCAGCGCCTCGATCACGGTGGCGGCAGCGGCGATGTCGGGGCCAACCAGCAGCGTGCCGGTGGTTTCCACCGTAACCTGGACGAAGATCGGGGTATCGCGGCCGGCAGCGGCGCGGGCGATCTTGGCGCCGTTGACGGCGGCCTTGATCTGCAGCGTGTCCTGGCAGGTCTCGATCAGGATCGCATCCACGCCACCGGCAATCAGGCCGCGGCATTGCTCGGCCAGACCCGCTTCGAGCGGGTCGTATTCGATATTGCCGAGCGAGGGCAGCTTGGTGCCCGGCCCTACGCTGCCGATGACATAGCGATGCCGCCCGTCGGAAAAGGTTTCAGCCGCCTCACGCGCCAGTTCGGCAGAAACCTTATTGATTTCGAAGGCGCGGTCCGACAGGCCGAACTCGCCGAGTGTGACGGGAGACGCACCGAAGGTGTTGGTTTCCACCATGTCCGCGCCGGCCGCGAAATAGCCGCGATGGATCTCCCGCACGAGATCGGGGCGCGAGAGGCTGAGGACGTCGGTGCAGTTCTCCTGTCCCCAATAATCTTTTTCCACGTCCAGCGTCAGCGCCTGAACGCGCGAGCCCATGCCGCCATCGCAGAGCAGAACCTGGTCACGCAGCACGTCGAGTAAGGAAGGGCGGGTCATGAAATCTCGTTTTTCAAGCGGGGGTTTGGGCGAGCACGGGGGCGGACGCTTCCGCCGATTGCGGCCGGTGGGCCGGCCAGATGGTCATTTGCATGTTTCCCGGCACAACGATGCGCTCCCCCAGGCTCAGGCCGGCACCGGTCAGCAATTGGCGCATGGTGTCATCGGAGAACCCGGACCAGCGATGCGCCAGCCTCTCGGTGAGGTCCGCGCGGTCATGCGGGGCGAGATCGACGACGATCAGGGTGCCGCCAGGACGCAGCACGCGCACGGCTTCGGCAAGCACGCTTTCGGGGCTTTCGGCGTAGTGCAGCACCATGTGCAGCAGCGCGACGTCATAGCCGGCATCGAAGAGCGGCAAACGGTACATGTCCGCCTGGCGCACGGCGCAATGCGCGAGGTCGGCGCGCGACAGGCGGGATCGGGCCAGGGCCAGCATCTGCTTGGAGGCATCGACACCAAGTCCCTGGGAGATCCGCGGCGCCAGCAACTCCAACAGCCGGCCCGTCCCGGTGCCGATATCGATCAGGCGGCCGGCATTCTCCGGGATCAGTGCAAGTAACGCCGCTTCGACCGCGGCTGCGGGCAGATCGAGCGCGCGCATTTCATCCCAGTCCGCACCCTGGCGGCGGAAGCTTTCCGAGGCGATGCGGGCACGCTCGGCCAGCACGCGGGCGGCCTGGCGCCGGTCGGCAGCGAGAATCTGGTCGTCCTCCGGCAATCGGGTCAGGAGGTCGCGCACCAGCGCGCCCGCTTCCCCGGCCGGCAGGGTGAACCAGACCTGCGCACCCTCCCGCACCCGTTCCAGCAATCCGGCATCGCCGAGCAGTTTCAAATGGCGCGACAGGCGCGGCTGCGACTGGCCAAGAATCCCCGTAAACTCCATGACGCAAAACGCTCCGCGCGCCGCTAAAGCCAGCAGGCGAAGGCGGGTCGGTTCGGCGGTGGCGCGAAGAGCGATCAGCAGACGGTCCATAGCCTTGCAAATGACATAAATATATCCTTATGTCCAGCGGATGGCTCTATTCATGGATGCAAGGGTACCGATTTGGATCGGACCAGCCGAGGCGGCAGGTCCGGATGACGCGCTGTTGATCGAAGGCGGCGGCACTGTGCCGGACGGAAGGGTCTATGCACGGTTCGTTTTACCCGAAGCCGCTGACCATCCGTCCGGCTGCGCCTGTTGCCTGCCGCGCGGTCCGGTGGCGGAGGCGCTGACGATGCTGTTTCTGTGGCGCGTGCGAGGAGAAGTTCAATTTTTTCCGAGAGTTGTCGCGATCCCGCGCAGCGCAGCGGGTATCGCCGCCATCCAGGCGGCGTTGCGGGAGGACGCGATGGTGATGGCCCGTTTCCGGCTGTCTCCCGAGGCCGACATTCGGTGAATGAACGATTCCAATGCCCTCCCCTGCGTTCTTCATGTGCTCAAGATAGTGGACGCGGCCCTACGTTTTCCGGCATATCTCTGGCAACCCGACGAAATCGGGAAATTTATCGATCACATCACGCGTTGGAGAAACACATGCGGCGCTTCCTTATCGGTCTGACGGCTGTTGGCAGTCTGTTGGGCAATTCGGCCATGGCGGCACAGCAATGCCCGAATGCCACGGACCAACAGGCGTTCGAGCTCACGGCGCTAAAGACGGCGCTGATGGTGGTGGCCACCACCTGCGGCAACAAAGAGCAGTACGGCAACTTCATCCGCCGCTATCAGCCGAAGCTGGTTGAGACCGACAGATCACTGGGCAGCTATTTCAAGGCCCATTACGGCAGCCGCGGCCAATTCGAGCAGGACAAATATGCGACGGACCTGGCGAACACCCAGTCGCGCTTCGGCCTGGAGCAGGGCACCGATTTCTGCGCCCGCAACGCGACGCTCTTCACGGAGGTGCTGGCGCTGGGCAGTGCGGCCGATCTTCCGCACTATGCCGCCGGCAAGGATCTGATCCCCGCTTCGCTCGGCGTCTGCCCAGGTAGCGGATCGCAAAACAGCGGGACGCGGACCGCGGACGCGACGAAGAAGAAGCACTGATATCCGCACCTAGAAGCGACTTGGGGGCGGTGAGTGCCGGCCCCAAGCGGAACTAGGCAGGCCTGAGTCAGGAAGTCCGGGGGGCCAGGAAATCTGGCCCCATCCGGTTATTTCGAAACGCTGACATCGACCTGCACGAGCGCATCGCCCGGCACGAGCTTGACGGTGAAACTATCGCCGCCGGCGAAGCCGCGGTCCGGCGTATAGTCGATGCGTGTGTTATCCCCGACGGTATGCACATAGACCTTCCCGGATTTCGGCCGGATGGTCACCAGACCCGCCGTGAACGGGCGGCCGGACTTGGATGCCAGCACCCCGCACCATCCGCCGTCGTTGACCAGCTTCATGGCCACGCTGGTCGGTTGTGAGCCGGTGGGCTCAACGCGCGGAGCCGAACAGGATTTAGCACCACCCGCCATATCGACCGCATAGAGGCGGGTTGAGGAGGCCGCCTGCTGAGGCTGCTCGCAACCTTGCACCAGCATCGCCGTCAAGGCGAGCACGCCAAAAATCGTGACCCTGTTGGCTCCTGGCTTGGTCATCTGGCCGAACTTCATCGCTTCATCTCCATTCATGCTCCGATGGGCAGTGATAACCACATCCCGCCGTGATCTGAAAACACCTCCTGAACGCATTCACTCCGATTGTGGACCAATCGTCATGTGATACACGTTATGGTTGTTGGTACGTGGCGGGGCGAAGGAGCAGAGGATGTGGGCCTGGTGGTCTGGAACGGCGGCGGAATTGGTGGCAGCCGACCGGGAGGGGCTCGTCGGATTGCTGTCGCAGCGGCTGGTGAAGGCGCATATGGTCAACCATGCCAGCCAGATCCCGGCCTGGCAGCGGCAGATCGCGCTGCTGTGCGATGCCCTGGCTGAACTGCCCGGGGCCTGGCGCGTGTTGCTGGAGTATCCGCTGCTGCGCCTGAGGCGGCGAATCGATGCCGTGCTGGTGGGCGAGTCGTGTGTACTGGTGCTGGAGTTCAAGGTCGGTGTGGCACCGTTTTCGGCGCTGGATCGGCGGCAGGCCGAGGATTACGCGCTGGACCTGTTCGATTTCCATGCCGAAAGCCGGGCGCATCCGATCGTTCCGGTCCTGGTGGCAACCGGGGCCGCGATGGGGATCACCGCATGGCCGTTGATCTGGCACGGCGTGACGCCGGTGCTGGATGCCAACGCGGCCACGCTGGCGGGGTTGCTGCGGGAAATCGCACGGCGGGTCCCACCGGCCCGCCACAGGCTGGACGCCGTGGCCTGGGAAGCCGCGCCCTATCGCCCGGTACCGACGATCGTGGAGGCAGCGACGATGCTGTATCAGCGACACGGCGTCGCCGACATAGCCTCGGCGCGAGCGGATGTTGGCAACCTCACCCACACGACCGACGCTATTCGTGCTGCCGTGGCCGAAGCGCGCGAGCGGGGGCTGCACCTGATCCTTTTCGTGACCGGCATTCCCGGCGCGGGGAAAACGCTGTGCGGACTAAACGCAGTGTTCGGTGCGGATGACGGTGCGGCCTTCCTGACCGGCAACCTGCCGCTGGTGCATGTGATGCGGGAGGCACTGGCACGCGACGCCCGGGACCATGGACGCAGTATTCGGCTGGCGCGACAGGAGACCGAAAGTGCCATTCAACCGCTGATGGGCTTCCTGCGCGACAATCTGGCGCGTGAATTACCGCCACATGAGCACGTGATCGTGTTCGACGAAGCACAGCGGGCCTGGGATGCCGACTATGGGCGGCGCAAATTCGACCTGCCGGAAAGTGAGGCGGCCCTGTTCCTGGACATCATGCACCGGCACCGCGACTGGTCGGCGATCATCGCGCTGGTGGGTAACGGCCAGGAGATCAATACCGGCGAAGCGGGCCTGGTCGCTTGGGGCGAGGCCCTTTCGGCGCGACCGCATTGGCAGGTGCGGGCGCCGCCGGCGGTGCTGACGGCTTCCGATCCTCGCCAGCGCCTGTTCAGCGTGGCGCCGGCCGGGTTCCGGGTGGATCCCGTCCTGCATCTGGATGTGCCCGTGCGGTCGATCCGATCTGCGGCCGGATCCCCCTGGGTAGATGCGGTGCTGCACGGCGATTCGGCCCTCGCCGCATCCATCGCGTCCACCGCGGGCGGTGTGCCGTTTCTGCTGACCCGATCGTTGACGCAGATGCGGGCGGCACTGCGCAGCCTCGCTCGCGGCACACGGCGGGCCGGTCTGGTGTGTAGCGCCGGCGCCAAACGGTTGCGGGCGGATGGGGTTTCACCGAACTTCCCGCATCTGGACGACAAGGCGGTCGCGAGTTGGTTCCTCGATCGCTGGCCGGACGTGCGCGCGTCGGACGCGCTGGAACTGCCGGCCACCGAATTCGCCTGCCAGGGCCTAGAACTGGACCTTGTGGGCCTGTGCTGGGGCAACGATCTGATTCGCCGGGCCGGACAGGCGGACTGGCTGGTGCGGTCCTTCGTCGGCACGCGCTGGCAGGAGCCGCGAGGCGAGGACAATATCGCGTTTCAGATCAACACCTATCGGGTGCTTCTGACCCGGGCCCGTTATGAAACGGTGATCTGGGTGCCGACAGGCGACACCGAAGACATCACCCGCAAGCCAGAGGAATTCGACGCGATCGCCGCGTTTTTGCTCGGCTGTGGCGCCCAAACGCTTGCAACGATATCAGCGGATCTGGTTCCGGCCATGGTGCCGGAACCAGAGCCTCATCCGATGCTGTTGTAGACCGCCGGTGCAGCGATCACATGGACGGCCAGGGTGTGGGTGTGGGAACGGGCGCGGGACCTTTGGCAACCTCGATTGTCGGGAAATCGGCCGGACCGACAACCTCCAGATATTCCATGTCGGGGGAATAATCGAAGAGGTAATGCACGATACCGGGGCGCTGATGAACACAATCGCCGGCGGCGACAAGCGTCTCCTTGTCCTCGTACATGAACTTCGCCCAGCCCTTCAGCATCATCACGATATGGAAATCCGCCTCATGATAATGCCATCCGGTACCGATCGTCGGCGCGGTGTTGGCGGTGACCAGATGGGCGATCACCCGTCCACCGGTCGCCTCGGCGATGCCGAGATCGCGGTACAGGAAGAAATCTCGCAGGCCATCGCCGGAGACCTTCAGATCTTCGGGCTTCACGTGCGAGAATTTATTGACGATGGGTTTGTCGAGCATTCCAAGGGTCTCCCAGGTGTGGACAGGTCGGTTCAACAGGGCCGTCCAGCGGCGGCTGGACGCGGCCCGATAGCCACGCAAAACAGCAGCGGCGGCAGATGCCTCGTGCTGCCTTCCCGGTCGTCCGTCCCTTGGAATAGGCGTTTGGTTCCCGGCCTTGGATTGGCGGGATGAAGACCCTGCACGGCCGTCACGCGTTGAAGGCATCTAGCCATTTTCAGCTCGGCCAGACAAGAAAATTACCCGATTTACAGCACGAAAAATGGGCGTATTTGGCTGGCCTTATTTGTTTTCGCTGGCTAATTAGCCTGCCATGCGCTGCACTGCTGTTATTTTCAGCAATTTCCGCAAATGCCACGACCCTTAAGCTGACCACCTGGAACCTGGAATGGCTGACCGCCAAACCGGCCGGCGACCCGGAATTGCCGCAGGACGTGACGCCGAAGCGGGCCGAGGATGTCGCTTCGCTGGCCAGATATGCGGAGCGCGTGGCGTCCGACGTGATCGCCATCCAGGAGGTGGACGGGCCGGAGATCGCGGCCAGAGTCTTTCCGCCGGATCGCTACGTTATTCACATGACCCGCGATCGCGTGGTCCAGCGCGTCGGGCTGGTGGTTCGCCGTGGCATCGATTTCGTGGTCAATCCGGACCTGGTCGCCCTGGTGCCGGCACCGGAAGCGCGTCATCCATTGCGCAGCGGCGCCGATATCACGCTGCATATGCCCGGGGGCTTCCTGCGTATCCTCGCGGTCCATCTGAAATCAGGTTGCCGGGAAGAGCCGCTCAGCCGTTCCAGCCGCCCTTCGTGCGAGATGCTGCGCCAGCAGGTACCGGCGTTGCAGGGCTGGATCGCGCAGCGCCGCGAGGAGGGCGTGCCGTTCGTGATCATGGGGGATTTCAACCGATGGATGGACGGGCGCGACCAAATGCTGGCGGCATTGCGCCAATCCGCCCCACTGGCGCGCGCCACCGAAGGCTTTTCCAGCCCATGCTGGGGCGGAGGCGGGTTCATCGACCACATCCTGGCCGGCGGCGCGGCAGCTGCCTGGATGCGCCCGGACACGCTGCGGGTGACGATGTACCGGGAAAGCGGCGCGGGATGGAAAGAACGGCTGTCCGACCATTGCGCGGTATCGGTGAACTTCGAGATACCTGGTTAATGCTTCAAACCGTCATCAAGCTATCTCAACCTGGGTTTGCGGCAGGGCATGCGTGTCCGACACAAGGAGATCTGGCATGGCCAAGCTGACGGATGCCGACCTGGATGTCACCGAAAAGCACGGCATTTCCTCCAAGGGCGTGCACAGGCTGCTCAAGCGCTACCGGGTGGAAGATGGCCGGAAGTTCCGCCTGAGTGACTATGATCCCGCGGATACGGCCGGACACCTGATCGACAAGAAGGATGCCGATGCGCTGCTCGCGCTCGGCGTGCGGCGCCTGTCGGATCAGCAGGAAAAGCTGTACGCCCAGGATGAATGGGCCATGCTCTGTGTGTTCCAGGCCATCGACGCGGCGGGCAAGGATGGCACCATCAAGCACGTTATGTCCGGCGTGAACCCGCAAGGCGTGCAAATTACCTCGTTCAAGGCGCCAGGACCGGAGGCGCTGGACCACGACTTCCTGTGGCGCGCCAATCAGGCGCTTCCGGCGCGCGGCATGATCGGCATCTTCAACCGCAGCTACTACGAGGATGTGCTGGTGGTGCGGGTGCACCCCGAACTGCTAAAGGCCCAACACCTGCCGGCGGAAGTGCTGTCCAAGCATATCTGGAAGGAACGGCTGGAGGCGATCGCCGCTCATGAATTGTATCTGGCTCGCCAGGGTACCGTGATCGTGAAGTTCTTCCTGAATTTGTCGAAGGACGAGCAGAAGCGGCGGTTTCTCAGCCGGCTCGACGAACTGGAGAAGAACTGGAAGTTCAATTCCGGCGACCTAACCGAACGCGACCATTGGGATGAATATCACGAATATTATGAGGAAACGATCCGCGCCACCGCGGCGCCGCATGCGCCCTGGTACGTCGTTCCTGCGGATAATAAATGGTTCACCCGGCTGATTGTGGTCGCGGCAATGCACGATGCACTGAGCCGGTTGGACCTGAAATTCCCAGAGGTGGATCCCGAGGAGCGCAGGCGCATGAACAAGGCGCGAAAGAAACTGGCATCGGAAAAGTAGTCCCGGTGGATCAGGCCGCCTGGAGCGCCGCGCGCTCGCGGATCTTGCGTGCCATGGCGGCGATGCCGTTGCCACGATTGGTTGAAAGGGCTTCGAGGAGCCCGAGTTCTTTCAGGAACACGGGATCGGTGGCGAGGATCTCCGACGGGCTGCGGCCGGAATAGACACGCAGCAGCAGTGCCACCAAGCCGGAGACGATCGCGGCATCGGACGCGCCGGCGAGGAAGAGTTGGCCATCGCGCAGTTGCGCCTCCATCCACACCCGACTCTGGCAGCCGGGCACTCTGTGGTCGTCGTTCGCCCATTCCTCGGGAAACGGCGGAAGCTTGCGGCCGAGTTCGATGATGAACTGGTAGCGGTCCATCCAGTCGTCGAACACGCCGAGTTCGTCGGCGATGGCGGCGATGGCTTCGGCGGCGGTGGGTTCTTCTGGCTGCAGGAACGGATCGGGCATTAGGGGGATGTGCGGTTGGTGGGGCGCTGCGTCAAGCTGTTTGCCGATTAGGCAACCGCGTTGGCGCGCACCCAAGCAATGAATGCCGCATCATCCGTATCACCCGCGGCCATCTGCAGCGTCGCGATCACCGCGTCGGCGTCGCTGACCGGAAACCGCAGGCCGTTCAAGACAAGGAAAGTTTCGAGTGCCACATAGGCCGTGCGCTTGTTGCCATCGATGAACGGGGGGTTTCGCGCGATGCCGAGCGCATACAGCGCCGCCAGTTCCGCCGTATCCTGTTCTGCGTAGCCCGCACGGTTGGCCGGGCGAGCCAGGGCGCTGTCCAACAGGCCTGAGTCACGCAAACCCTCAGCGCCGCCATGCTCCGCCAGTTGTTCGTCGTGGATTGCGAGAATGAGGTCGCGCGGCAGCCAAACAGTCACTTCGCGAGTTCGCGCAGCACCGCCCGGCGTTCCTTCATGATCCGGCGCGCCACTGCCATCTGCGCCTCGAACTCCGGATCCGCCGTGGTCAGGCGGAACCCGTTCTCGATCTCCACGGCATGCAGCGTGTCGCCCTTCTGCAGGCCGAGCTTGACCAGCATTTCCTTCGGCAACACCACGCCAACGGAGTTTCCGATGCTGGTGAGCTTCAATTCAGTCATGCTAGGCCTCCTGTTTCAGCACCCGCCGGGCAGTAGCTGCCTGGCGGATGAAGTTATAACAAGAGTAGGAACGTGAGGCCAGTTTTATAGGATGAAGCGGCTCAGATCGCCCTTCTTGGCCAGCGGCGCGACCCGTTCGGCGACGTAGGCGGCGTCCACGATCACCGTCTCGCCAGAGCGGTCGGTGGCGGTGAAGCTGATGTCTTCCAGCAGCTTCTCCAGCACCGTGTGCAGCCGGCGGGCGCCGATGTTCTCCACCCGGTCGTTGATGTCGGATGCCAGTTCCGCCAGCGCGTCAATCGCGTCCTCGGTGAATTCAAGCACCACTCCCTCGGTGCCCAGCAGCGAGAAATACTGCTTCAGCAGGGAATGCTCGGGTTCGGTCAGGATGCGGCGCAGATCGGCGCGCGACAGCGGGGCGAGTTCCACCCGGATCGGCAGCCGGCCCTGTAGTTCCGGCAGCAGGTCGGACGGCTTGGCCAAATGGAAGGCTCCGGAAGCGATGAACAGCACGTGGTCGGTCTTCACCGGGCCGTATTTGGTGGTGACCGTGGTGCCCTCGATCAGCGGCAGCAGGTCGCGCTGCACGCCCTCGCGTGACACATCGGCGCCGCGCATGCCGCCCTCGGTGCTGCGGGCGCAAATCTTGTCGATCTCATCGATGAACACGATGCCGTTGTTCTCGGCATGGGTAACGGCGTCCTTGGCCAGCTGGTCGGCGTCCAGCAAGCGGTCCGCCTCCTCGCGTTCCAACGCGCGACGGGCGGCTTCCACCGACATTTTCCGGTTTTGCGCCGGGCGGTTGCCCATCATGCCCTTCATCATCTCACCCAGATTGATCATCTGGCCCGGCGGCATGCCGGGGATGTCGAACTGGCCGATCGGCATGCCGCCAGGCGCATCGGCCACGGCGATATCGATCTCCTTGCCCTCGAACTCGCCGGCCCGCAGCATCCGGCGGAACTTGGAGCGGGTGTCGGCGGCCGCACCTTCGCCGACCAGAGCGGTGATCAGCCGTTCCTCGGCAGCGAGTTCCGCCTTGGCTTGGACCTCCTTGCGCTGGGCGTCGCGCAGCATCGTCAGGCTGGCTTCCACCAGATCACGCACGATGCTCTCCACGTCGCGGCCGACATAGCCGACCTCGGTGAACTTCGTCGCTTCCACCTTCAGGAACGGCGCCTGGGCAAGCTTGGCCAGGCGGCGCGCGATCTCGGTCTTGCCGCAGCCGGTCGGGCCGATCATCAGGATATTCTTCGGCACCACCTCCTCGCGCAGGCCTTCCGGCAGCTGCTGGCGGCGCCAACGGTTGCGCAGCGCGATCGCCACGGCGCGCTTGGCGTCCCCCTGGCCGACGATGAAGCGGTCGAGTTCGGAGACGATCTCGCGGGGGGAATAGGTCGGGACTTCCATCACGCGACTCCCTCACCAAGCGTTTCCAGAATGACGTTCGTGTTGGTGTAGACGCAGATGTCGGCGGCGATCAGCATGGCGCGCCGGGCGATCTCCTCCGCCTCCAGCCCCGGCACCGTCATCAGCGCGCGGGCGGCGGACAGCGCGTAGTTGCCGCCGGAGCCGATGCCGATGACGCCGTCATCGGGCTCCAGCACGTCGCCGTTGCCGGTAAGCGTGAAGCTGCGGTCGGCGTCCGCGACGGCCATCATGGCTTCCAGACGCCGCAGATAGCGGTCGGTGCGCCAGTCCTTCGCCAGTTCCACGCAGGCGCGCTCCAGCTGGTTGGGGAAGCGTTCCAGCTTCGCCTCCAGCCGCTCCAGGAGGGTAAAAGCGTCCGCGGTGGCACCCGCGAAGCCAGCCAGCACGGCGCCGCCGGCGCCGATGCGGCGGACTTTGCGGGCGTTGCCCTTGATGACGGTGTTGCCCAGGCTAACCTGGCCGTCCCCGGCCATGGCCACTTTCCCGTTGCGGCGCACGCACAGGATGGTTGTCCCATGCCAGCCCACGGGGTCGTTCGATGATGTGTGATGCATGCGCCATTAGATGGCCCGCGCGGCGGCGGCAGGCAAGAGCCAGGCCGGGGCTCCGCCCCAGACCCCGGCAGGGCTCTGCCCTGCACCCGTGAGGGGACTCGTCCCCTCAACCCCATGACAGGTTCCTTGGGAAGAGGGCGTCGCCGACATAGCC
>CAINEA010001081.1 GCA_903847525.1 uncultured Acetobacteraceae bacterium
CAACCCGACCGCGCCGACGTGCTGCTGGCCCTGGTGGAGACCACGCGGGCCAATAAGCGCGCCTTGGTGCACGGCGATGTCAGCCCGAAGAACATCCTACACGGCGCCGCCGGGCCGGTGTTTCTGGACGCCGAATGCGCCTGGTGGGGCGATCCGGCGTTCGATCTTGCCTTCTGCCTGAACCATCTGCTGCTTAAATGCCTGTGGACCAAGCCGGCCCGGGCCGGCTTTCTGGCCTGCTTCGAGGCGCTGGCTGCCCGGTATCTGGCCGGGGTTGCCTGGGAGGACCCGGCCGCGCTCGAGGCCCGCGCGGCGCATCTGCTGGCGGGGCTGTTGCTGGCGAGGGTGGATGGCAAGTCGCCGGTCGAGTACATCACAGCGGAAGCGGATAAGGACCGCGTGCGCCGCGTCGCCCGCGCCCTGCTCGCCGATCCCGTGGAACGGCTGAACGCCGTCTGCCAAGCCTGGAACGAGGAATTGTCCGCATGAGCTCCACCCGCATCGCCTTCGTGCATGGCCGCCGCGTATGGGACAGCCGGGGACGCCCGACGGTGGAGGCCGATGTGTTGTTGGAGAACGGTGCCGTGGGCCGCGCGATCGCCCCGGCCGGCGCCTCCACCGGGTCAGGCGAGGCGCTGGACCTGCGCGATGGCGGCGAGACGTTCGGCGGCTACGACGTGACCCGCGCCGTCGCCAACATCAACGGCGAACTGGCCGATGCCGCGATCGGGATGGACGCCGAGGACCAGGCGGAGCTGGACGACACGCTGATCACCTTAGACGGCACGGCGAACAAGTCGCGCCTGGGCGGCAATGCCGTGCTGGCGGTTTCCATGGCGGCGCTGCATGCCGCCGCCGCGGCTGCCGGACAGCCGCTGTATCGCTATATCGGCGGCGAGGACGCCGTGACCCTGCCGCTGCCGCAGATCCAGATTTTCGGCGGCGGCGCGCATGCGGGACGGCGCGTGGACATTCAGGATTTCCTGATCTGCTGCCCGGCCGCCGCGAGCTTCGCCGAGGCGCTGGACTGGACGGCGGAGGTGTATCGCGCCGCCGGCGGGCTTATGAAGGAGGCCGGCAAGCTAGCCGGCGTGGCAGATGAGGGCGGCTGGTGGCCCGATTTCACCGCCAACGAGCAGGCGCTGGAAATGCTGGTGCGCGCCATCGAACGGGCCGGCTTCAGGCCGGGCGAGCAGGTCGCCATCGCTCTGGATATCGCCGCTTCCGAATTCGGCCGTGGCGGCAAGTATAGGCTGGGCCTGGAAGCGCGTGAACTCGACAGCGACGGCATGATCCGCATGCTGGGCCAGTGGATCGACCGCTACCCGATCGTGTCCATCGAGGACCCGCTGGCCGAGGACGATCTCGCCGGGTTCGTTGCCTTCACGCGGGAATTTGGCGACCGGCTGCAGATCGTTGGGGACGATTTCCTGGTGACTGAGGCCGCGCGCGTTACCGAGGCGGCGAAAAAGGGGGCGGCAAATACCGTTCTGCTGAAACCGAACCAGCGAGGCACCATCACCGAGACGCTTGCCGCCTGGAATGCGGCGAAGGCGGCCGGGTTTTCGGCCATCGTCAGCGCACGTTCGGGCGAGACTGAAGACACCACGATCATCCACCTCGCGGTCGGCTGGGGTGTGGGGCAGTTCAAGGTTGGCAGCTTTACCCGCAGCGAGCGGATGGCGAAGTGGAACGAGGCGCTGCGGATTGAGGAGGCGCTCGGCGCGCGCGCGCGCTTCGCCGGGGGCTCGGCCTTCGGCCGCTCGCCGAAATGAGGGTTGTGTTCCACTTCGCCGCGGGCGCGGACCTGGCCGCGCGGCTGGCGGCGCAGACGGCGAACGGGCTGGATATTGTTGTGGTGCCGGAGACCGATGACGCCGCCTTGTTCGCAGCGCTGCCGGGGGCGGAGGTGCTCTGGCATGTGTTGAAGCCCTGCACGGCGGCGATGATCGACGCGGCGCCGAAACTGCGGCTGATCCAGAAGATCGGCGTGGGTGTGAACACGATCGACCTGGACGCCGCGCGCGCCCGTGGCATCGCGGTATGCAATTTGCCGGGCACCAACGCCCGTGCGGTGGCGGAACTGGCGCTGGCGCTGATGCTGGCCTGC